>CAZVDW010000575.1:0-3431 GCA_964625645.1 uncultured Rhodospirillaceae bacterium | reverse complement strand
CCGACACCGCTGATATGCTCGGCGCGGAATTCGGGCTCCGATTCAAAACTGCCCCAATCATCCATCAGATAGAAATGGCAATCCTTGACCCGCATCGGCACGGTCAGATTGTTGTAAGGCACGCCCGCCGCAACTTCGTCGAGCCAGGGAAAATCGCTCTCCGACAGATCCATATAATCGCGCACGATCATTTCGGCATTGTCGCCGAGCTTGTAGGGGCCTTCGTTGCACAGGCTGATGCGGCTTTCGCAGCTTATGAGAAAGCCATATTGCGAAGCGCTGGCCATGAATTGCGAGGCGGCGCTGTGCAATTCATCGCCGGCCTCGCAGGCATAGGCATCAGCCTCGAATATCTGCACCTGGCGCTCGGGCAATATCTGCGAGCGGTGGCCAAATTCCCTGTTGGTAATGTGGCCGTCATTGCGATGCCAGGAGAGCTGGAAGCGTTTCCAAAAATCCATCAAATATATGCAGTCCTCGACGGCATCCTGCGGCCGCAGCAGGCCCATATTGATCAGCCATTCGCGGCCCAAAAGGTAAAAGCCCGGCAGTGCCCAGCCCATGGAGGGGTTTTGCACCTTGACGCCCATGGCGCGGGCGCGATCACCGACCTCTTCCGCCGACATCCGGCTCTCGATTTTTCTCAGCACCGAGGGATAGCGGTAAAAGGCGTTGAGATAGGACAACAGCATGTAGGCCGGCACCGGAAACAGTTTGGATTCCTGCACCGTGCGGGTGACGCACAGCCAATAGGTTTCGTCCGTACAGGCCTGAATAAGATTGTTGGTTTCCAGCAGCTGGGCGTAGCTGATTTGATTGTTTGCCATGGCCGCCTCCCTCAGTCGAATTTCCAGATATCGGCGGTCATTTCCTTGCCGCTCTGATAGGCCTCGGCGGTCTTGGCCGCGGCATTCGTCTCCATTTCGACCTTTTGGCCTTCCTTGATGCCGGTGATCTTGGCGTTCATGAAACAGGGAATGCCGTATTCGCGCGACAGGATGCCGAGATGCGAGCGCACCGTGCCGCCCATGCAGATGACACCGGAGAATTGCTCGAGGATCGGCGCCGTCAGGGTGCCGCCGGAATCGTCGATGATGGCGATGGTGCCGTCGGGCACGCCTTCGTTGAGATATTTCATGACGTGATCGGTCGAGCGGACGTAGCGCGCGATGCCGCTGGTCATGCCCGGATAGGGCACCACATTGTCGCCGACGCCGCAGAGCGCGCGGCCATTCTCATCGGCGCCGCCGCTCGGTGCATCGGGATGCTCCAGGGTCCAATCCTTGTCCGAGCCATCGACGCCCTCGACCGGCTTATAGGCATCGGGCCGTTCCTCAGCCGAAATGACGGCGGAGAAATCATAGCGGTGTCCGGCGTCGAGCAGTTTTTTCTCGACGCGGCTCATATCCTCGGCGGTGATCAGGTCATAGGATTTGTCGAAAACGAAGCTGTTCCAATCGACGCCGGCCGCGTCCAGTTTGCCGCGCACGATGTCCTTGATGGCGCTGTGAAACGCCTCGACGATGGGCGAGCCGGCCTGGTCGCCATATTTGTCCGAATCGATATAGAGCTTTGCCATGCTCGCCTCCGTCCTGTTTTTTTATCGGCCTTTGAGCGCTGATTGCTGTTTGAAGGGTGCTGTTCCGCCGCCCCGCTGTCAACATACTATACAACAAAATTGTCGAACAATCTTGCCCGAACGGCTGCCCTCAAAAAGTCTTGTTCGTAGCCTCTGAAACGAGCATTTTGCGCAATTCGGTCTTCAGCACCTTGCCGTAACTGTTCTTCGGCAGCTCGTCCAACATGCGGTAGGCGCGCGGCCGTTTGAAGCGCGCGATATGCTCGAGACAGAGCGCATCCAGCGCCGCCTCATCCACCGTTTGCGGGTCCTTGGCGACGATGAAAGCCGTCACCCGCTCGCCCCATTCGGCGTCGGGCGCACCGACGACCGCGACCTCCGCGACTTCGGCCGAGGACAGCAACACCTCCTCCACTTCGCGTGGATAGATGTTTATGCCGCCCGAAATGATCATGTCGGTGGCGCGGTCCTTGAGGCTTAAATAGCCGGCTGCGTCGAAGCTTCCGAGATCGCCGGTGCGCAGGCCCTCCGGGCGCAGCGCCGCGGCGCTCGCCGCCGGGTCGCGCCAATAGCCTTGCATCACCACGTCGCCCCTGACCGTTACCTCGCCAACCTCGCCGGCAGGCAGCAACGCGCCGGCATCGTCGCGCAGCGTCACCTCGACGCCGCTGCGCGCGATGCCGACCGAGATCAGGCGCTCGTCGTCGCCGCTCTCGGCCGCCGCCGCGAGCATGCTTTTCGACATCGCGGTAATCGTGCACGGGCTTTCGCCCTGGCCGTAACCGTTCCAGATACAAGGGCCGAAGCGGGCCAGCGCCTGCTTGAGGTCATCGGCATAGACCGGCGCCGCGCCGCACAGGATCGTCTTGATATGGTCGAGCGGTGCATCGGCCATCGCCTCGACGGCGCTCAATCGCCTGAGCAGGGTAGGGGGCACGAAAAAGCTGATATTTCGATTGTTCTCGATCAGCGCTGCCAATTCGCCGATATCGAAGCCGCCGCTCGCCGGAACGATCTGATGCGAGGCCTTGGGAATATGCGACAGCGCGAATAGCCCTGAGGCATGCGACTGGGCGGCGAGATGTATCAGGCAGTCGGTTTCATCGAGAAAATCGATATCGGCGAGATAGCCGAGCGCCATGACGGCCAGATTAAGGTGGCTGAGGATCGCCGCCTTGGGCTTGCCGGTGGTGCCGCTGGTGTAAAAAAGCCACGCCGGATCCTCAGCCGCGGCGGGCGCCATATCGACCGCCTCGGCGGCGCCGAGCGCGGCATGGTCAGCGCCGCCGGTAACGGTAATTCTCTCGAGATCGGCAATGCCTTCGGCATGCGCCGCCAATTCCTCGGCGACATCGGCGCTGGCAAAACATAATTTAGCGCCGCAATGATCGAGCATGAAAGCGAGCTCGCGGCCATGCAGCCGGGCGTTCATCGGCACGGCGCAATAGCCGGCATGCCAGATGGCGAACAGGATTTCGAGATATTCAGGGCAATTGCTCATCGCCAGGCCGATACGGTCGCCCGGCTCGAGATATTTTTGCGCCCTCAATCCGCCGGCCAGTTTGGCGGCATGTTGACCAAATTCGCCATAACGACAATAGAGCCTGTCGCCGCTGGAGATGGCGGGCCGCTCGGCGTGACTATGCGCCGCATTGGCGAGAAAGATTGCGATATTCATATGCCTAGGCCCCGAATGTAGTACAAAACTGTCGGACGCATCAAAACGCTTCGATGGATAAGGAAATTCGAGCATGGCAGATACCGACCGCGACATGTCGCAGCACCGCATATTGGTTACCAATGACGACGGTATCGGCGCGCCGGGAATCAAGCTGCTCGAGAAAATCGCGCT
>CAZVDW010000574.1:0-14215 GCA_964625645.1 uncultured Rhodospirillaceae bacterium | reverse complement strand
GCCTGCACCAAACCCGCACCGACTTCGTTGGACGGCAGGCTGAGCCGTCGCGCGCTGCTCACCAGCGCTTGCCACAATGCCGCGCCTCTCAACCCTGTTGCCTGTGCGTGCAGGGCGGCACAGCCGGCGACGTGCGGCGTTGCCATGCTGGTGCCGTTGATGGTGCGATAGCGCCGCGGCATGGGCCAGCTCGAGCGGACGTCCACACCGGGGCCGGTGAGGTCGATCTGGCCGCCGTTCGGATTGATGCCGATGTTGGAGAACGACGCCAGCCGGAATCGCCTGTCGATTGCCGACACCGCCATGATCGAAGGCGAGTTGGCCGGCCGGCTGACGGGCCGGCGGCCGTTGTTTCCCGCCGCCGCGACGATCAGGGTGCCGGCATTGAGCGCCCGCCGCGCCACCTGCTCGTAGATGGCCGATGGCCCGGCGCCGACGGGAACCGGGGCGCCGAGCGACATCGAGACGATCTGGCATTTCGAGGCAACGGCCCAGTTGATCCCGGCCAGGATGCCGCCATCGCCGCCCGAGCCGCCATTGCTCAGCACTTTGCCGGCATAAATGGCGGCCTCGTGCGCCACCCCGTAGCGCGGCAGTTGCCCGGGGCTTTTCGGCCCCGCGGCCGTGCCGATGCAATGGGTGCCGTGGCCGTGGCCGTCCTGTACCTGCTGGCCTGGCACGAAGGATTGGCGGCTGATCCGGCGACCCTTGAAGTCGGGATGGCCGAGATCCATTCCGGTGTCGAGAACGGCCAGGCGAATGCCCTTGCCGCTATGGCACGAGCTGTGCGCCTGCACGGCTTGCAGGCCCCAGGTGAACTGGCTTTCCGACAAAGCTGCGACGGCCGCTTCGTCGGCGCCTTCGTCCGGGCCGTGCAGCAGCGCCTCCGCCAGGCGGTCGACGCCATCGCGAAAGCCGCGCACATAGGCCGGCGAGGCGGCGAAGCCGGCGTCATCGTCAAGGTCCTGGATGGCGTAGCAGACCTGCTCCGGCTCGCGCATCTCGACCCCTTTGCTGTCGTCATCCATGGCGGCAACGGCGGCCATCTGGTCGCTGTCGCCATCGACCACCATCACGCCGATCTCCGACAGCACGACCGCGTCGGCGTCGGCGACGGCTTCGGGCGTGAAGTCCTGGGTCTTGAAATCGGCGCTGTGGGCCACGGCTTTCAGCCCGGCCGCCTTGGCCAAGGTCTTTTCCGCCGCGGCGCCGTCGTCCTCCGCTATCAGAACCAGATACCGCCCCGTAAATTGCGGCTCGCTCGGGACCCCGCCCGTCAGATCCTCGGCCGTGCCGAATAGACCGCGAGTACCGTTTCCACCAGTCATAGCGCCCTCCAGTTGTGTGTTGTAAGGCTCTATTATACCACTAATTCGACTCATTATCCCTTAAAACAACAACTATGAATATCTTCAACATCATTGTTAATATCGCGAGAGAGGTAATTTCGATATCGAGATGATTTTCCTGCCACATCGGGCTTTGCGACACGGTCGCGTTGACATCGCTTTCGCGTCAAATCAGGCGCCCTTGCCTGAAGGGGGGCGGCGGCGCCATACTGCCGTCATGCGAGGGAGAGTGTTGGCAGCGGCGGTGGCGATCGTGCTGGCTTTGGCGCAGCCTGGCTTGGCGCGCCAGGACGACCCGCGGCTCGACAGGCTGTTCGACGCCTTGCAAGCCACCACCAATGTCGAGTTTGCCGAGCGCATCGAGCGCGAGATCTGGGACATCTGGACCACTTCCGGCGACGAGGCGCTCGATGCCCTGATGCTGCGCGGCATGCGGGCCATGAGCATGCAGGACTACGAGGTGGCGCTGGTCGCCTTCAATGCCGTCATCGAACAAGCGCCCGATTTCGCCGAGGGCTGGAACAAGCGCGCCACGCTCCATTGGCTGATGGGCAACTTCGAGGCCTCGCTCGGCGATATCGACGCCACGCTGGCGCTCGAGCCGCGCCATTTCGGCGCGCTCTCGGGCCTCGCCATGATCCGCACCAGCCAGGAGCGCCCCTCGGACGCCCTGGACGCCCTCGACAAGGCGCTCTACTGGCACCCCAACTCCCCCAGCGCCAAGGCCCGCGCCAAGGCCCTGGAAGAGACGCTCGGCAAGGGGATTTAGGGCGGCGGACCCGCCTTCCGGCGATGCCGGATGAGCGGACCCCTGCAGCCGCAGCAATCGACCTCAGGCAATCATTGCGCGTGCTGCGGCCGAATATCCATGATAGCTTGTAATCGCAGACACGAACGCAAGCCTGCCCGCGCCGATCAGGCGAATGCAGCGCGAGTCAGTTGAGCCGGTCCGTTTCGTGGGCGCGTACGTGGAGAGCAATTGTTCGTCATCAGTCTTTGAATGGAGCTTGAGATGGACCACACCACAATTCATCCGTTGTGCGCAGCCCAAGCGCATCACATCGATTTGTATCTCTGGCGTGGTGCGCCACAGAACCTGGACGAGAGCCGTCCCATCCAAATCCTCGTGAACCACGGCTATGTGGTCGGCTTCTCTCCGGAGCGGCTTCAACCGGCCTGGTCTGCGTACCGGGTCGCCCACGCCGATGACGATGTCGACTACGACCGTCCACTGAATTACTACGACGACATGCGGCTCGATGACGAGCATCGCATCGGCCGGAGGACATTCGGCAAGATTGGCCGGACCCAGCTCAACGTTGGGCACATGACCCCCAACGAGGTCATCAATCGGCAGTTCGGACGTCTCGCGCAGCTGGAGACGTTTCTGATGTCGAATATGAGCCCCCAATACGCCTCCCTCAACAGCGGCGTGTGGCTGAAGCTCGAGAAGGCGCTCCGAGAAATCAAGGACGAGCCTGGATACGATCATATGTGGGTTATCGTAGGGCCGATTTTTGGCGAGGAGCCTGCGTCGGTCAACCGCGGGCACGGCAAATACCTGGCCATCCCGGACGCCTACTTCTGCGTCACCGTCGATCCACACAGCTATCCCTATGACACGCCGTCAAGAGTCGACATCGATTGCTTCATCATTCCGCAAGATGCACCGCGCAGATCGAACCCGGAAGACTACTCACGGAGCCGGGCAGAGGTCGAGGAGGCCACCAACCTCAGGTTCTTCGCTTCCTGGGGCCGGGATTTGCCGCTCGGATCGGCGGCGGAAGAATTGCCGCCTTCCGAAAGTCGCTTGATGCGGGTGCTCCAGCAGATGCAGGTGGAGTCGAAATCTGCGGACGAGGAGATCGAAGAGGCGCGCAGCGAGGCCAATACGATCGATGGGCTCATCGACGCCCTGAAGTCCGAAGCGACTCAGATCCAGATCCAGGGTCGCGCGCTGACCGATGAGGAAATAACGCGCCTGCGCACAATTCAGGACACGATTTCATGGTTGCTCCAGGCCCGCGATTTTTCGCAGCCTCGGACGGAGCCTGCTCAGCCCGCGAACTTCATCACCTACAAGATCGTTGCTGACATGGGCGACAAGCTCCAGACCGGGGCACGAACGGCGTGCAACTTTTGGAACCGGTTCGTGCTACCGAAGCACTCGATCGTAATTCGCCTCGGCATGTTCACACAGAGCAGCAACACCATCGCCCGCGCCTACAAGCCCTACACGAAGGAAGGGGTCCGATACGGCCGAGTGGAGTTCAACACCACGTATCTCGGGCGGTACACGGAGAACGAAATCGCCGGAACCATCGTTCACGAGATCGGCCACTCACTCGGATTCGGCTGGGACGAGTGGGACAAGCTGTACGTGCGAAAGACCGGCAAGTTCAAGGCCAAGGCAGTAACCCGGCTGGACGCGCTCGAACGGATGGAGGTCGAGCGGGATGGCGGCTCCGGCACGGCCTTCGCGCACTGGGACGAAGACAGGTTCGATAAGGAGCTGATGACCGGCATTAAGGACCAAGGAGAGCACGTGCTCCCGGTCACGATCGATATGATGGAGGTTCTCGGCCATGCAGTGAGTGAGCGCCTCGAGGCCAGGACGCGTCTTGATGAGCTGCTGCAGGATGCCGCCAACGTGGTGTTTTCCCGTCAGGACGAGGCTCGTCGCGTCGATCTTGAGCACTTCGAGGAGACTGAGCTGTTTGAAACCATTCCCCACGCAAATCCAATCGTCAGCGGATAGCGCGGGCGGGGTCAACAACAGGTAAGCATTCAGTCCGTGCGCTCTGGCCCCGCTAGCGCTCGATCTCAGGCACCCGCACCTCGCCGGCCGCATCGTGTGTCTCGTCGGGGCCGGCGGTGAGTGGGCGGCGGTCTTCGCGGCGGTCGGCGAAGTGGGGGATGAAGGCGATGTTGAGCAGGTTGGTGGCGCCGGGCGTGCCGAAGGGCACGCCGGCGATGATTACCAGCTTGCTGCCCTCCTCGGCATAACCGCGGAAGTGGGCGGCACGACAGGCGCGCTCGACCATGTCGTCGAAGTCGCGGGCATCGTCGCCGCGAATGCAGCGCAGGCCCCAGCCCAGCGCCAGCCGGCGTGCCATGCCGAGGCGCGGGGTCAGCACCAGGATGGGCATTTGCGGGCGCTCGCGGGCGGCCCGGAAGGCGGTGGCGCCCGATTGGGTATAGGTGGCGATGGCGGTGGCGCCGATGGTCTGGGCGACTTGCGTCGCGGCGGCGCTGATGGCGTCGGCGGCGGTGGCGCTGGGCGCCGTGTGGGCGGCTTCGAGGAACTGGCGGTGCAACGGGTCGTGCTCGACGCGATCGATGATGCGATGCATCATGTCGACGCTGACCACCGGATAGTCGCCGACCGCGGTCTCGGCCGAAAGCATCAGCGCATCGCCGCCGTCATAGACCGCGGTCGCCACGTCCGAGGCCTCGGCGCGGGTCGGCGCCGGGGCGCGGATCATCGATTCGAGCATTTGGGTTGCCACCACCACCGGCTTGCCGGCCTCGCGGGCGGCGCGCACGATCTGCTTCTGCACCGCGGGTACCGCCTCCGGCGCCAATTCGACGCCGAGATCGCCGCGGGCGACCATGATGCCGTCGGCAAGCTCGAGGATCTCGTCGAAGCGCTCCACGGCCGAGGGCTTTTCGATCTTGGCCATGATGGCGATGTCGCTGCCGGCCAGCTTGCGCGCTTCCGCCACGTCCTCCGGGCGCTGCACGAAGCTCAGCGCCAGCCAGTCGACGCCGAGGTTGACGGCGAAGGCGAGGTCGCGCCGGTCCTTGTCGGTGAGCGCCTTGAGGGGGAGGACGGCGCCGGGCAGGTTGACTCCCTTGCGGTCGGACAGCACGCCGCCGGTCACCACCTCGGTATCGGCGAAATCCTCGCCGCAGGCGGTCACGCGCAGGCGGATGCGGCCATCGTCCAGCAACACGTCCATGCCCACGTCGAGGGCGCCGAACACGGCCTTGTGCGGCAGCGGCGCGCGGCTCTCGTCACCTTTGGCGCGGGCCTGGTCGAGGCGGAAGGCCTGGCCTTGGCGCAAGGTCGCCGTGCCGCCGGCGAGCTTGCCGATGCGCAGTTTCGGGCCTTGCAGGTCGGCGACCACGGCGATGGGGTGCAGTGCCGTCTCCTCGACCTCGCGGATGATGTCGTAGAGCGCCTGGATCTGCTCATGACTGCCATGGCTGAAATTGAGGCGAAAAGCATCGGCGCCGGCGCGATAGAGGGCGTCTATGCCCTCGCGGTCGGCGCTGGCCGGGCCCAGGGTGGCGAGGATCTTGGCTCGTCGTGTTCGCCTGCGCATGGTCAGTCAGCTCCCGATATCAGGATGGCACGGAAATCGTTGACGTTGGTGAGGGTGGGCCCGGGCACCACGAGGTCGTCGATGGCCGAGAAGAAGCCATAGGCGTCGTTGTTGGCCAAATGGGCGCGGGCGTCGATGCCGGCGGCCCGCGCCCGGGCCAGGGTGTCGGGGCCGCAGATGGCGCCGGCATTGTCCTCGCTGCCGTCGATGCCGTCGCTGTCGCAGGCGATGGCGTGGATACCATCGTGGCCATCGAGGTCGATGGCGAGCGAGAGCAGGAACTCGCTATTGCGGCCGCCGCGACCCTGGCCTGTCATGGTCACGGTGGTCTCGCCGCCGGAGATCAGGGCGCAGGGCGCCGCCGCCGGCTGGCCATGGCGCGCCACCTGGCGGGCGACGGCGGCGTGCACCAGGCCGACATCGCGGGCCTCGCCCTCGATGCGGTCGCTGAGGATGACGGGGCGGTAGCCGGCCGCTTCGGCGACCTTCGCCGCCGCTTCCAGCGAGGCCTGCGGCGTGGCGACGGTAATGGCCTGCGAGCGCGCCAGGCGGGGATCGCCGAAGTCCGGTGTCTCCTCCGCCGCCGCGGCCAGATGAGCGGCCACCGCCGGCGGCGGCGTGATGGCGTATTCGGCAAGCTTGGCGCGGGCATCGGCGAAGGTCGTCGGATCGGCCACCGTCGGGCCCGAGGCGATCACCGCCGGATCGTCGCCGGGCACGTCCGAGATCATCAGTGTCAGCACTTCCGCCGGCCAGGCCGCCATGGCCAGGCGCCCGCCCTTGATGGCGGATAAATGCTTGCGCACGCAATTGATCTCCGAGATGGTGGCGCCGCAACGCAGCAGCTCGCCGGTCACAGCCTGCTTGTCTTCCAGCGTCAATCCGGGCGCCGGCATGGTGAGCAGGGCCGAGCCGCCGCCCGAGATCAGGCAGAGCACGCGATCGCCCTCGCCGAGGCCCGAGACCAAGTCGAGAATCTCCTCGGCCGCGGCCAGCCCGGCCGCGTCGGGCACCGGATGCGCCGCTTCGACGACGCGGATGCGCTCGGTTGCCACGCCATGGCCGTAGCGGGTGATGACCAGGCCTTCGAGCGGCGGACCGGCCCAGGCGTCCTCGACCGCGCGCGCCATCGCCGCCGCGCCCTTGCCGGCACCGACCACCAGCGTGCGCCCGGCTGCCGGCGGCGGCAGATGCGGCGGCACGCAAGCCGTGGGCAAGGCGCTCTCCACGGCAGCATCGAACATGGCCCGCAGCACCTCGCGCGGCGTCTCCGGCATGGTCTGTCCTCCCTATCTCCAACCTAGACTAAACCTTGCGATCCCGCTCGCGCCAGTGTGCTTTCCCTGCGTGGCCGGCTGATGGCGATGCCGGCCAGGATGACCGCCCCGCCGAGCCCCTGCAACGGCGTTACCGCCTCGCCCAGCACTGCCCAGGCGATGAGCGCCGCGAAGAGCGGCTCGCTGAGCATGCCGACGGCGGAGAAGGAAGCCGGCAGGCGCGCCACCGCCTTTGCCACCAGGCCCTGGCCGATGGCGTGGCTGAGCAGCGCCAGTGCCAGCAGCAGGCCCCAGCCGCTGGCCGTCGCCGGTAGCCAGGCCTCGCCCACCACGAGATTGAGCAGGGCCAGGGTCAGCGCCGTGATCGCGCCCGGCCAGGCCATCACCGCGGCGGCGCTGAGGTCGCGGCGCAGGCGCTTGATGGCGATCAGATAGGCCGAGAAGAACAGCGCCGTCACCAGCCCCATGAGATCGCCGAAGAGGTGCGCCGGGTCGGTCTGCAAGGACGAGCCCGCCAGCAGCAGCCCGCCGAGGATGCCGAGCCCGAGACCGAGCAGGAAGCGCCGGCTGATGCGCTCGCCGAGCCAGAGCCAGGCGGCGAGGGTGACGAAGATCGGCGTCGAGGTGGCGAACAGCGAGGCATTGGCGACCGAGGTGTTGCTGATCGACCAATGCCAGAAAGCGAGATCGCCGGCAAAGAACAGCCCGGCCAGGGTCACGCCGAGCCATTCGGCCCCGTTGGCCGGCCGCGCCCGGCCGTCCTTGCCGCCCATGGCGACGAGCAGGAACAGCACCGGCAGCGCCAGGGCCACGCGATAGACGGCGGTGGCCACCGGCCCGACTTCGCTCAGCCGCACGAAAGTCGGCGAAAAGGCGATGGCGAAAGTTCCCGCGAAGAGCAGGACGATGGCAAGGCGCAGGCTCATGGCGGCGTTATAGCACCGGCCGGGAGCGCTTAAGACAATTCCGCCACCACGGCGATGCGCCTATAGTGGCGCCACCATGCGCGCGCCCGACTCCTCGGCCTATGAGATCGTGCACCCCGGGGGTCGGCCCGCGGTGCTGCTGCTCTGCGACCATGCCAGCAACCGCATTCCCGACGAGCTCGACGGGCTGGGTCTGGCGCCCGCGGTGCTGGCGGACCACATCGCCTTCGATATTGGCGCGGCGGACCTCACGCGCGCATTGTCCGACCGCCTCGACGCGCCGGCCATGCTGTCGCGGTTTTCGCGCCTGCTGATCGATCCCAACCGCGAGCTCGGGCACGACTATTCGATCCCCGCTGTCAGCGACGGCGTCCGCGTGCCGGGCAACCAGGACCTGAGCGAAGCGGAAGTGGCACGCCGGGTCGCCACCTATTACGAGCTCTATCACGCGGCGATCGGCGAGCGCATCGCCATTGCCAAGCGAAGCTGTTCGCCGGTGCTGGTCTCGATCCACAGCTTCACGCCGGACATGGAAGGCTTCACCCGGCCCTGGCATGCCGCGGTGCTGCACGACGACGACGTGCGCCTGGCCAATCCCGTGCTGGCCGAGTTCGCCCGCCATGGCGAACTCGTGGTTGGCGACAACGAGCCCTATACGGGCTACAGCGACCTCACCTTCACCGTGCCCCACCATGCCGGCCGCCACGGCCTCATGAGCGTCGTCTTCGAGGTGCGCCAGGACCTGCTCGAGACCGCGACCGCCGTCGACAGCTGGGCCGCCGTGCTCGCCGACGTGCTGGCGGCTCCCTTGGCCGCGGCCGGGGCAGGTGCGCCGTGACCGTCCCGTCTTTCACGCTCGGAGTCGAGGAGGAGTATTACCTGGTCGACCGCGCCAGCCGCGATCTCGTGCCCAAGGTTCCGGACGGTCTTGTCAGCGAATGCGAGGCGCGCCTGCCGGCGCAGGTGACGCCGGAATTCCTGCAAACCCAGATCGAGGTCGGCACGCGGGTTTGCCGCCATGCCGGCGAAGTGCGCGAGGAGCTGGCGCGCCTGCGCGGCGGCATCGCCGAGGTGGCGGGGGCTTACGGTCTCGGCATCATCGCCGCCTCCAGCCATCCCTTCGGCAATTGGCACGGCCAGCAGCCGACGGCCAAGGAGCGCTATGCCGATATCAGCCGCGACTATGGCGCGCCGGCCCGCCGCATGCTGATTTGCGGCATGCACGTGCATGTCGGCATCGACGACGACGACCTGCGCATCGACCTGATGAACCAGGTCTCCTATTTCCTGCCCCATCTGCTGGCGCTGACCACCTCGTCGCCGTTCTGGGAGGGCGAGGAGACCGGCCTCAAGTCCTACCGTTTGAGCGTCTGGGACGGCCTGCCGCGCACGGGCCTGCCGCCGCAGATCGCCAGCTGGCACGAATATGAGCGCATGATCGACCAGCTCGTCGCCGCCGGCGCCATCGACGACGGCAGCAAGCTGTGGTGGGACGTGCGCCCCAGCGCCCGCTTCCCGACGTTGGAAGCGCGCATCTACGACCTTTGCACCCGGCTCGAGGATGCGGTCTGCGTGGCCGCCCTGACCCAATGCATCTTCCGCCTGTTGTGGCGCCTGCGCAGGGGCAATCAGCGCTATCGCATCTATCCCACGGCAATGATCGCGGAGAACCGCTGGCGGGCCATGCGCTATGGCCTCGACGAAGGCCTGATCGATTTCGGCGAGGGCCGGGTCAAGCCGCTCGAAGAGCTGGTCGAGGAGCTCATCGCCATGCTGGCCGAGGATGCCGAGGCGCTTGGCTGTAGCGCGGAGATCGCCCGCGCCCGCGAGATCGTGCGCGACGGCACCAGCGCCCACCGCCAGCTCGCCTTATGGCGCATGCTGCGCGGCGATGGCGCCAGCGCCGAGGAAGCGGCGCGCGGTGTCGTCGACATGCTGATGCAGGAGACCCTTCTCGGCACTGCTGCCGCGGCGTAGACTGTGCCTCCGACCAAAAAAAAGGATGCGAGACATGGACGACGCCAAGCGTACCGAGATCGAGGCCGCCGCCTTCCGCCGCGTGGTGGCGCATTTCCGCGAGCACAGCGACGTGCAGAACATCGACCTCATGGACCTCGCCAGCTTCTGCCGCAACTGCCTGTCCAAATGGTACCGCGCCGAGGCCGAGGAGCGCGGCGAGACGCTGTCCTACGACGAAGCCCGCGAAGTCGTCTATGGCATGCCCTATGACGACTGGAAGACCAAGCACCAGAAGGAACAACCCGCCGAGCGCCTCGCCACCTTCGCCGAGACCCACGGGGAATAGGATAAAGAGTCACGCCGAGACGCGGGGGGGGGATTGGCGATGTCACGGGGACAGTTTTATAAAACTGTCCCCTCTTTGTGGCGACTCTCCCCGTGACATCGCCTGATCCCCTCCGCGTCTCCGCGTGAGGAAGACGACTATTTCTCAGGAACAGGCACCCCCGCCTGGGCGCAGGCGGCGATGAGGGTGTTGCGCAGCAGGCAGGCGATGGTCATGGGCCCGACGCCGCCGGGCACCGGCGTGATGGCGCCGGCCACCGCTACGGCTTCCGCGAAGGCCACGTCGCCGACCAGGCGGTGCTTGCCGCCTTCGCCCGGAACCCGGTTGATGCCGACGTCGATCACCGTCGCCCCGGGCTTGAGCCAGTCGCCGCGCACCATCTCGGGCCGGCCGACGGCGGCGATGACGATATCGGCGCGGCGGCAGACCTCGGGAAGATCGCGGGTGCGCGAATGCGCCATGGTCACGGTGCAACTGGCGGCCAGCAGCAGCATGGCCATGGGCTTGCCGACGATGTTGGAGCGGCCGATGACCAGGGCGTCGAGGCCCGAGAGCGAGCCCAGCGTGTCTTCCAGCAGCATCATCGAGCCTTGCGGCGTGCACGGCACCAGAGCCTCGCGGCCGGCGAACAGGCGTCCCGCATTGAGCGGGTGGAAGCCGTCGACATCCTTCTCGGGCGGCACCGCGTCGAGCACCACGGTGGTGTCGATATGGTCGGGCAGGGGCAGTTGCACGAGAATGCCGTGGATGGCCGGATCGGCGGCCAGGGCGGCCACCTCCGCCAACACCGCATCCTGGCTCGCGTCCGCCGCCAGGCGGCGCTCGCGGCTGAGCATGCCGGCGGCCGTCATCGCCTTGCCCTTGTTGCGCACATAGACCTGGCTCGCCGGGTCCTCGCCCACCAGCACCACGGCCAGCCCAGGCACCAGGCCATGGCTGTCCCGCAAGCTGGAAACCTGGTCCGCGATGCGCGCCCGCAAGCCCGCCGCGAACCCCTTGCCGTCGATAATTTTTGCTTCTGTCATGGGCGTCTGCTTAGAGGATCGGAGCGTTAAGTCAACCGCTGCCTTTGCGCCCCGAAATCCCCGTGCTATAGGAGGCGCCCAGCCTGCTGGGGCGTAGCCAAGCGGTAAGGCAACGGGTTTTGATCCCGTGATCCCTGGTTCGATCCCAGGCGCCCCAGCCAACGGGCCTGTGGCCCCACCCGGCGATTCGCTGCCGCCCTATTTGACGCCGGCCTCGCCTTGCAGGTATTCCGCCATTTCGGCTTTGGCTTCGGCGGCGTGGCGCTCGTGCTTGGCGGCTTTGAACAGCTTGATGGCCTCGGCGAACTTGGCTTCGGGCTTCTTGCCTTCCTGGATGGCCAGTCGCGCCTCGAGCCGCGCCACCTCGGCCTGTTCGAGAACCGCGTTGCGCCCATTGGCCAGGCTTTTGGCGGCGCTCAGGTGGGTGCGTACCGCGGCAATATCGCCCGTGCTCAGATAGACCGTCGCCAGGGCCAGCGCGTTGGCCAGGATCTTGACCTCGAGGCCGAGCTCGCGATGCAGCCGCATGGCGCCCTTGAGCGCGTCCTCGGCCTCCTCGAGCCGCGCCAGCTCGATATAGCATTGGCCTTTGAGCAGGGCTGCCGAGCCGGCGCCGAACATATTGCCGATGCGCGTCATGGTCTCGAAGGCGCGGTCGAAATAGTCGAGCGCGACCTCGGGCTCGTCGCGCCTGCGGTGCAGATAGCCCATCGACATGCAGACATTGCCCGTGCGCCGCTTGTTGCCGATGGCAATGGTCAGATCGAGGCTGCGGCGGTTGTAGTCGAGGGCCTTTTCCAGATCGCCGGCATGTTCGTAGATCACCGCCAGATTGTTGCATACCTGGGCGATCTCGGTGGTGGCCTCGAGGGCCTCGAATATGCTGAGCGCGCGATTGGCCTTCCCGATCGCGGCCTCGCCCTCGCCCTGCCGATTCAGCACCCAGCTCTGATTGGTCAGCAGCATGCCGGTTTCCACCGCATCCGGATAATCGGCAAGTATCTCTTCGGCCTCGCCGTAGGCGGCCATGGCGCGCTCCGGGTCGCCGCGCTTTTCCTCGATGCGGCCGATATTTCGCAAGGCGTCGGCCCGCGGCAGCGCCTCGTCGATCAGCGTGCTCGCCTTTTGCCAACTGGCAATGGCCCCGTCGACGTCGCCGAGCAGTTCCTGGGTGTCGGAATAGGCGATGTGCACGTCAAGAAGCGAAACCTCCGACTCGCCGAGGGATTCGCCGATCGCTATCGCCCGGCGGAAAAAATCGGCGGCGTTTTCGTTGGCATGGGATCGCTTGGCCTTGTTGCCGCTGTTCAGCGTGAACTCGAAGGCCCGCGCCGGGTCTTCGCCGAGCCGGAAGTGTTCCGCCAGAACCTCGAACTGGTCTTCGAGCCGGGCGCCATAGAACTTTTCGATTTCACGCCCCACCGCCAGATGTGCCTCGCGCCGGGTCTTGAGCAGCATGGTCGAATAGACCGCTTCCTGGATGAGGATGTTGCGGAAGCTGTATTCGATCGCCGGGAACGAGCTCGATTCGAATATCAGGCCCATGTCACACAGGCGGTCGAGCTTGTCGTCGAGGTCCTCGACGTCCATCATGCGTTGCAGCAGAGCATGGTCGAACACCGGCCCGATCACCGAAGCGGTTTGCAGAACGTCTTTCATGCCGCTTTGCAGCTTATCGACGCGGGCGATGATGATGCCCTGGATCGAGCTTGGCATCTCGATCTCGTCGAGATCGCGGGCCACGCTTATGCTGCCGTCCGCGGCCTGCTCGATCACCCCGTCATCGACCATGCTGCGAATGATCTCCTCGATATAGAGGGGGTTGCCGCCAGCGCGCGCCCAGACCAGCGCCAGCACCTCATCCGGAACCTGATCGCTTTGTAACAGTTGCCGAACCATTTTATTCGAGTCCACCTGGTCGAGGCGGTCGAACTCGATCTCGGTCGCCGCCTCGGCCAACACCTCCCTGGCGATCGAGGTCAATTTCGCCGACGCCTGGTCCTTGGCCGGACGCATCAGGCCGACAAGCATGACCGGATCGTCGCGCAGTGCCTCGAAGAGATAGCCCAAGGCCTCGATCGAGGCGTTGTCGGCGAAATGCAGGTTTTCCACCACCATCTGCAACGGCCGCTGCAAGGCCAAATTCCGCAACAGCCAGGCAAGCGCACGGAATGTCGCCGTCTTGCGCTCCTGGGCGTCCATTTCGTGCACCGGGACATCGAACTGCTCGGACAATTGCAGCCCCAGTATGGCGCCGAGAAACACCACCGCCTCGCGCGCCTGGGCGTCCAGGGCTTCCGCATCGAGGTGAAGCAATAGCGGCAGGTGCTTGGCGATTTTCGACGCCATGAAACCCGGCAGGTCCTCGGAATCGATGTCGCAGAGATTGCGCAGGATGTCGGCGAAGACGAAATAGCTGGTCGATTGGCCGAACGAGCGGCAGGTGCCCTCGATGGTCTGGATGTCGCCACCGGCCAGGCGGCTCTTGAATTCCGCCTCGAGCCGGCTCTTGCCGATGCCGGGCTCGGATATCAGGAACACCGCCTGGCCGTGGCCGTCGCTGAGGCGCTCGGCGCATTCGGCCAGGCGGACGAGCTCCTCATCGCGGCCGACCAGTGGCACCAGCGCGGCATCGGTCTTGCGGGCCTGCGCCTTGCCGCTCTTGGCCTTGATCACTTCATAGATCGCGACCGGGTCCTTCTTGCCTTTGACCTTGATGGGCTCGAGCGCGTTCACCTCGAACAGGCCGCGGGTGAGATTATGGGTATAGCCGGAAATGAATATCTGTCCCGGCCCGCCGATCGATTCGAGACGCGAGGCCAGGTTCACGGTATCGCCCATCACCGTGTAATCCATCTTCTGATCGGAGCCGACCGCGCCGGCGATGACCATGCCCGAATTGATGCCGGTATGCAGCGTCAGCGGCTTTTCCAGCTTGACCGGCAGCTCGGTATTGAACTGCTTGAGCGCCCGGTTCATGTCGAGCGCGGCGCGCACCGCCAGCT
>CAZVDW010000573.1:0-2509 GCA_964625645.1 uncultured Rhodospirillaceae bacterium | reverse complement strand
CGCCGAAGCCCTTGCGGATGTGCTCGGCCACGACCACGACGTCGCCCAGGCGCTCGGGCACGGGGCTCGCGATCTCGACGCGCTCCGGAGCGCGGTCCTGGCTGTCGGCCAGCAGCTTCTCGTAGGCGTTGATTCGCGCCTTGCCCTTGGCCTGGCGGGCGCGCGGCGACATGTTGATCCACTCGAGCTCGCGCGAGAGCGTCCGGGAGCGTGCGGTCTCCTTCTTCTCCTCGAGCTCGATGCGCTTGCGCTTCTGATCCAGCCAGGAGGAGTAGTTGCCCTTCCAGGGAATTCCCTCGCCGCGGTCGAGCTCGAGGATCCAGCCCGCCACGTTGTCGAGGAAATAGCGGTCATGAGTGACCGCCACGACGGTGCCCGGATATTCGTCGAGGTAATGCTCCAGCCAGGCTACCGACTCGGCATCGAGATGGTTGGTCGGCTCATCGAGCAGCAGCATGTCGGGCTGCGACAGCAGCAGCCGGCAGAGCGCGACGCGGCGGCGCTCGCCCCCTGACAGGGGTCCGACTTGCGCCTCGCCCGCAGGGCAGCGCAGGGCATCCATCGCCAGCTCGATGTCGCGCTCCATGTTCCAGGCATCGGCGGCGTCGATCCGCTCCTGCAAAGCCGCCTGCTCGTCCATCAGCGCCTGCATGGCATCCATGTCGTCGCCGACCTCGGCGAAACCGGCATTCACTTCCTCGAAGCGGTCGAGCAGCGCCTTGGTCTCGGCGACGCCTTCGAGCACGTTCTCGAGCACCGTCTTGTCCGCATCCAGCATCGGCTCCTGGGGCAGAAAGCCGACGCGCAGGCCCTCCGCCGGCGAGGCTTCGCCGACGAACTCCTTGTCCTCGCCGGCCATGATGCGCAGCAATGTCGACTTGCCGGCGCCGTTGAGGCCCAGCACGCCGATCTTGGCGCCGGGCAGGAAGCTTAGCGAGATATCCTTGAGGACCGTGCGGCCGCCCTGGAAGACCTTGCCCAGGCGTTGCATCCGGTAGACATATTGATGAGCGTTCATTTAGCCGTCCTGCAACAGGCGCCACATCTCGATGTCGCGCGCGTCGGTCCAGATGCGCGGATCGACGATGCCCTTGGCCTCGTCATAGGCGCGGCTGACATCGAACGGCATGCAGTGCTCGAAGATCACCCAATCGCCATAGTCCGGCGCGAGCTCGGCGTGCGCGGCTTCGAAAGCCTGCTTGAGGTCGTAGCCCTTGGCGACGCTGTCCTTCGCACTGGCGGCAATGCGGCCGACGAAGTCGCGGGTCAGGCCGATGGCCTCGGCGACCTGCTCCGGGCCGGTCAGGGCGTCGCCGCGCCCCGGCACCATTTTTCGCGCGCCCAGCGCTGCGAGATTGTCGAGCGTCGCCGGCCAGTCGCCGGGATAGGAATCGCCCATATAAGGCGCGGCGCCGTATTCCACCAGATCGCCGGCAAAGCAGACCTTTTCCTCGGGCAGCCAGGCGATGATGTCGCCCTTGGTGTGCGCCTTGCCGATATGCCTGAGCTGCACTTCGCGATCTCCCAGATAGAGCGTCAGGCGGTCGGGAAAGGTCAGCGTCGGCCAGGTCAGCCCGGGCACGGATTCGACGGCGTCGAACAGGCGCGGGAAGCGCTGCAGCTCGGAATCGTAATCCTGCTGGCCGCGCTCGACGATGAGATCGCGGGTGGCCTCGCTGCAAACGATCTGCTCGGCCCCGTAGGCGCTGGCGCCGAGCACGCGCACGGCGTGATAATGGCTGAGCACGACATATTTGAACGGCTTGTCGGTGACCTTGCGCACCTCGGCGATGAGCTCCCGCGCCGCCACCGGCGTCGCCCGCGCGTCCATCACCAGCACGCCGTCGTCGCCGATGATCACGCCCGTATTGGGATCGCCCTCGGTGGTATAGGCGTAAACGCCGTCCGCCAGCTCCGTAAAGCTCGCCTTCTTCTCCTCCAGGTCGCCCTGGGAGGCAAATGCCTTGACCATCGTCCTTCTCCCTCGTCCACTCTTTAGCTTTGGCGCCTGTATAGCAGCAATGCGGGACGCAGGCAGGCAAATCGGTGGCTCGGCCACAGCGCGCCGTGCCGCGAAAGGGTCCAGGCTTGACGTCTTGACAGCCGCCGCGCACCACACGGGCCGACCCGGCCATATACCGTAATCAAGGGGCTATACGAAATTCGCTATCCGATCGTCCGACGTCGGCCCGTTTCCCGACCATCTCGAACCATGGCCGCAAGGGGCAAAATTGACCCATTGCGGCCCAACCGAGCATCGGTCTGAGCCGTGTACTTCAGCTCCTCCATCAGTGCCTATTGACCGCTTCACGTGCCTCTGGACATAGACAGTTACGCCTCGGCAATCGGGATCTCGATCCAGAAATTGCTGCCTTCGCCGGCCACGCTCTCGAAGTCGATATTGCCGCCCATGCTCTCGATCAGCTGACGGCTGATGGTCAGGCCGATGCCGGTGCCCTCGACTTTGGATGCCGCCATGTCGAGACGCGAGAACGGGCGAAACACCTCG
>CAZVDW010000572.1:0-8972 GCA_964625645.1 uncultured Rhodospirillaceae bacterium | reverse complement strand
TTGGCTGCTGATCCCCCTCGTCGGGGTGATCATCGTCGACGTCATAAATCGCAAACTGCACCTGTTGACGTCCTTGGCGGAATCGCTCATAGCCAGCGGCAACGTGGCGGCGGGCGAATTCGTCCAGACCTATCTCACCTCGACCAAGTTCCAGGATCTCGAGTGGCATCTTCATGCCGCGCTGTTCCTGCTGTGCATGGGTTTTGCCTATGTGCGCAACGCCCATGTTCGCATCGAGCTGGTGCGCGAGCGCTTTACGCCGGAAATCAAGGCTTGGCTGGAGCTGGTCGGCTGCCTTTTCTTCCTGCTGCCCTATGCGCTGATCGTGCTCTACTTCTCTTACGAATTCGCCATGCGTTCGTATGAAATGAACGAGGTCTCGGCATCGCTGACCGGCCTCAGCCATCGCTACATCATCAAGTCCTTCGTGCCGATCGGGATGGTGCTGCTGCTGCTGGCCGCAGCCAGTGTGGCGATCCGCAACGCCCTGTTTCTGTTCGGGCCGCCCGACTTGAAGGAGGAGGTGCGTGCCATCACGCCGGAGCTGCATGTGGCGGCGGAAGAGCTGCGCGCCATGGCAGAGCAAGAGCTCGAAGAGATCACCCATGGCGAAAATCCGGACGATCTCGGCCTGCCACCAAGTTCCTCTGACAGCTCCGGGGAGGAGCGGACATGACCTTCGTCGATTTCCTGCCGCTCATAATGTTCGGCACCCTGGCTGTCCTGCTCTTCAGCGGCTATCCCGTCGCCTGGGTGCTTGGTGGCCTCGGTGTCATCTTCGGCGCCATCGGCATGCATTTCGGTGTGTTCTCGTTCATCGAGTACTTCAACATCGTCTCGCGTTTGTGGGGAACGGCGGCGGAAAGCCTGATCCTGGTGGCCGTGCCGATGTTCATCTTCATGGGCACGATGCTGGAAAGATCGGGTGTCGCCAACGACCTGCTGCATTGCCTGCAGGTGCTGCTCAGGCGCACGCCCGGCGGCCTGGCGCTGTCGGTGACCATCATGGGCACCATCATGGCCGCGACCACCGGCATCATCGGCGCCTCGGTGGTGATGATGACCCTGCTGGCGCTGCCGGTCATGCTCGACCGCGGCTACAACGTGCCGCTGGCGACCGGCACCATTGCCGCCTCGGGCACCCTCGGCATCCTCATCCCGCCCAGCATCATGCTGGTGATCATGGCCGACCTGCTGTCGATATCGGTCGGCACGCTGTTCCTGGCGGCGGTGCTGCCGGGCCTGACCCTGGCCGGCCTCTACCTGATCTATATCTACACCCGCGCCAGCATCACCCCGTCCCTGGCGCCGCCGCTGCCCGACGATATCGGACCGGCGAACCGCGCCGCGCTATGGGCCATGGTGCTGCGCAGCTTCGTGCCGCCCATTCTGCTTATCGTCTTCGTGCTGGGCTCGATCTTCGCCGGTTGGGCGACACCGACCGAGGCCGCGGGCGTCGGCGCGCTTGGCGCCATCCTGCTGGCGATCGCCAACCGCAAGCTCAACTTCCGTGTGCTCAAGGACGTCTCCGAGCGCTCGGCGCTGACCATCGGCATGATCTTCGGCATCTTCATCGGCGCCACCGCCTTCTCCTACGTCTACCGCTCGCTCGGCGGCGACGACCTGGTGCACCATTACGTCGCTCAGGCGGCGTTGGGCTCCTGGGGCCTCTTGATCATGATGATGGTGCTGGTCTTCCTGCTCGGCTTCTTCTTCGACTGGATCGAGATCACGCTCATCGTGCTGCCGCTGTTCGCGCCCATCATGCGCACCATGGACTTCGGCGCCCACATTCCCGAGGCGACGACGATCATCCCCTGGATCGCGATTCTGTTGGCGGTGAACCTGCAAACATCGTTCCTAACGCCACCATTCGGATTCGCCCTCTTCTATATGAAGGGGGTGGCGCCCGAAGGCGTGAAGATCCAGCAGATCTACGTCGGCATCATCCCCTTCGTCGTCCTGCAGGTGATCGGCCTGCTGGCCGTGATCGGCTTTCCCGAGCTCGCCTTGTGGCTGCCCGAGTCGATGCTGGAAAGCGGCGGCGACTAGTCCGCCGCCGCGGCCGCCGCGCGCACGAGCTTGATCTGGTTCTCCACCGAGATGTCGATCACCGACGTGACCTCAAGGCCGTGATCCTCGTAGGCCGGCTGTTCCGCGTCGGGATTGCCCATCTGCCATAGCCGGACCGCTTCATCCCGCTCGGTCTGCAACCAGGCGAGTTGCGGCCGGAACAGGCACACCAGGGCGCCCACCCAGCGGTTGGTCGGCCATGACGGCACAGCGTGGGTGATCTCGAAGAGGTCGAGCAGGGCGATCGCGTCTTCGGCGCTGTACCAGGTTTCCCCGGTGACCCAGCGGTTGACGGTGAACAGGCGAAGCGGCCGGCCCTTCGGGTCCATGGAAATTCCCCCCAGGTGGGCCAGCGCGTCCTTGCCGAGCGGCCTTTGCACCGTCGATGGCAAAGGCGCCGGCTTCATCGATTTCGGCATGCCTTTCTGGCGCACGAAAAGATGGAAATGGCCGTGCTCTCCGGTGCGCAGGTTCGATGGGTGGGCATGGTCGTAATATTGCGAATGGGTGGCCCTGTCGTAGATGTCGCCCTTGGGATAGTGATCCCATTCGGTGAAGGTTCCCTGCCCACGCATGATCTCGGCAACAAGGTTGCTGTCGCCGGCCTCGACGGCAGCGGTGCATTCCTCGACAACTTCGGCGGCGGCCAACATTGCCGCCGCACGCTGCTTCGGTATCGACCAGAGCGGGCGCCGGTCCGGCCCTGCCTCGCGTCGTGTCAGACTTTCCTTGAGCGCATCGATATCCATGTTTGCTTCCTCCCGCGCTTGCGCCTCGAGAAAGCCTCCGCCTCCCCTCGCATCAGGGCTCCCGCACCAACCGAAATCCGATCAGGATATGTTTCAGCCCGGCCGGGCGGGAATGTCGCGCCGCGGGCCGGCATATGCCACAGCCCTTGTCATCCCACGACCCCCCTTTCACTAGATAGCGCCCTGGCCGCGTCTCGGCAAATGTCCACTCGAAGACCTGGCCCGCCATATCGAACACGCCGTAGGGGCTGACGCCATTGGCGAAGCTGCCGACCGGCAGGGTGCCAAAGGGCCCCGCGTCATGGCTGTTCAGGCGGCCGGGCGCGAACGCGTCGCCCCAGGGAAACAGCCTGCCATCGGTGCCGCGCGCCGCCTTCTCCCACTGCAACTCGCTGGGAAGCGTCCAGGACAATCCGGTCGCCTCGCTCAGCCAGCCGGCATAGGCGAGCGCATCGGCGTGGCTGACCAGCACCACCGGATGCGCCTCACGGCCGTCGGGCACGACGCCCTCGCGCCACTGATACGGCGCCGTGCGCGCAAAGGGATGGATCAAGCCGTAGCCGTCCCAAACCTCACGTTCCACTTGAGGCACATCTCGCCATGTTTGCTCAACGAATTCAGCATATTGTTGGTTTGTTATAAGATTTTTCGTGATGAAATATCCGTCCAGCGGGACAGGTCCTCGCGCGCGCTCGCCGTCGTACCATCCCCGCTGCCGCGTGACGCTGTGACCATAGCCCGCCTCGTCGAGGCGGTAGGCGGCCTCTCGCTCAGCGGCATCGGAACCGGCAATGAAGCTGCCGGGCGGAATCCACACCACGGCCGGAATATGCTCGGGCTCTGCCGCGGCGCTCGCGGCGAAGGCCAGCGAGCCGGCGAATAGCCAACATAACAGGCGCGTCATAAGGCGATGATATCCCTCGCCCCCTGCCGGCGTGGCGCCTGCTGACATAAACGTGATCGCTATTGACTTGGCGCAGAGCGCGGCTCGGGTTCAAATCCGAGTTGGGAAAATTACGCATTTACACCGTGAAGAGTGAGAGGGAACGCCATGAAATCGACCCGCAGACGTCTGATGTCCACCACCGTATTGCCGCTTGCCGTCGCCGCCGCCATCGGCTCCGCATCACCGGGTTTCGCCGGTTGCTGTGCCGCGTGTGGCGCCTGTAAGCCCTGTGCCGCCGCTTGCAGCGCTTGCGCCCCCTGTGGCGGCTGCAATCCCTGCAATCCCTGCAGCGCCCACTAAGGCCTGGCCGGAACCGGAGCCGCCCTGCCGGGAGACCGGCGGGGCGGTTTCGCATTTTGGCCCAAGAAACGGCCGCTTGCTGTTGAACCCGCCGGGCAGCGGCCTTATGTTATTTACGCGCCGCCAAAGTTCCCCGGAATGCGCGTGCGCAGGCCGAATTTTGGGAAACTCTACGGAAGGACTACAGTCGCATGCTCAATCGCAGCCTGGTGATAGCCGCCGCTCTCGGCATAGCAGTCGCAGCCAGCGGCCCCGCCGCCGCCGCCGATGTTGAAGCCGGCGAGAAAGTGTTCAAGAAGTGCAAGGCTTGCCACACCATTGCGGCTGGCGGAAAAAACAAGATCGGCCCCAATCTTGCGGGCATCTTCGGGCGCGAGGCAGCGCTGGTCGAAGGCTTCAAGTATTCCAAGGCCATGCGGGAGTCCGGCATCACCTGGGATGACGCAACCATGGCAGAGTGGCTTACCAGCCCGAAGAAGATGCTCAAGGGCAACAAGATGGCCTTCCCCGGCTTGCGCAAAGAGGACGACATCGCCAACGTCATCGCCTACATGAGGGAAGCGGGCGGCTGATCCGCGCTCACACACTTGCGTAACGAGAAGCCGGGCCAGAGCCCGGCTTCTTGGGTTTTGGTGGGGGGAAGGCAATGGAACTGAGCGGCGAGCAGCATATTCCAGCGGCGCGCGAGCGGGTCTGGCAGGCGCTCAACGATCCCGACGTGCTGCAACAGTGCATCCCCGGCGCCGAGACCCTGACCAAGCTGGCGGACGATGCCTTCGAGGCCACCGTCGCGGTCAAGGTCGGTCCCGTGCGCGCGCGCTTTTCCGGCAAGGTCACATTGTCGGACCTCGACCCGCCCAATGGCTACACGATCTCCGGCGAAGGCAGCGGCGGTGCCGCCGGCTTCGCCAAGGGCAGCGCCAAGGTCTCGCTCGCCGAGGCCGGGCCGGACGCCACCGACCTCACTTACGTCTGCGACGTTCAGGTAGGCGGCAAGCTGGCGCAGATCGGCTCGCGCATGATCTCCGGCACCGCCAACAAGATGGCCGGCGATTTCTTCGCCGGTTTCGCCGAAGCGCTTGGCGAAGAGGCGCCAACGGAAGAAGAGCCGGCAGCCTCCGAAACGCCGGCGGAACCCGAACCCACCGTCCGTCCCTTCTACTGGCTCGCCTCGGTTCTGATCTTCGTCACCTCCCTGCTCTACATCTTCGGCGGCTGAGCCCCTTCCAAGCTTGACCTCGGACCGGGTGCGCCGCACACTTTCGCCCAACCCCGCCGTGCCCCGGCGGGGACAAGCGGGAGGAGACATCCATGACCCTGACAGTCTCGATGACCGTCAACGGCAAAGCCGTTTCGGCGGCGCTCGAGCCGCGCACGCTGCTCGTCCAATTCTTGCGGGATACGCTTGGCCTGACCGGCACCCATGTGGGCTGCGATACCAGCCAATGCGGTGCCTGCGTGGTCCATGTGAACGGCACTTCGGTAAAGTCGTGCAGCATGCTCGCGGCCCAGGCCGAAGGCGCCACCGTGCTGACCATCGAAGGCCTGGCGGACGGCGACACCCTGCACCCGATGCAGGAGGCCTTCCGCGACAATCACGGCCTGCAATGCGGCTTCTGCACCCCGGGCATGGTGATGAGCGCGGTCGATCTCGCCAACCGCGACGCCAACCCGAGCGAAGAGGCTGTGCGCAGCCATCTCGAAGGCAATATCTGCCGCTGCACCGGCTACCACAATATCGTCAAGTCCGTGCAGGCCGGCGCCAAGGCGATGGGGGGCTGAGCCATGACGGAGTCAGGAATCGGCGCCCGCGTCCTGCGCAAGGAGGACAAGCGCTTTCTCACCGGTGCCGGCCGCTATGTCGACGACATCAATCGTCCCGGCCAGGCCCATGCGGTTTTCGTGCGCTCGCCGCACGCCCATGCCGAGCTCGGCGCCATAGACGCTTCCGCGGCCCTGGCGGCACCCGGTGTCGTCGCCGTGCTGAGCGGCGCCGACCTCGCCGCCGACGGCATCGGCGGCCTGCCCTGCGGCTGGCAGATCCATTCCAAGGACGGCTCGCCGATGGCCGAGCCGGCGCATCCGGTGCTCGCCCAGGGCAAGGTGCGCCATGTCGGCGATCCCGTCGCCATGGTGATTGCCGAGAGCCGCGCCCAGGCCCGCGACGCGGCCGAGCTGGTCGAGGTCTCCTATAGCGCTCTGCCCGCCACCGTCGATACGGCGGACGCCTTTGCCGACGGCAAGCCCCAGGTGCACGACGAAGCCGCCAACAACACCTGTTACGACTGGGAGTTCGGCGACAAGGCGGCGGTCGATGCCGCTTTCGCCAACGCCCACAAGATTGCGAGCCTGGAGCTGGTCAACCAGCGCCTGGTGCCCAACGCCATGGAGCCGCGCGCGGCGCTCGGCGAGTATGACGCCGGCGACGACCGCTACACCCTCTACACCACGAGCCAGAACCCGCATGTCATCCGGCTGCTGATGTGCGCCTATGTGCTCGGCCTGCCCGAGACCAAGGTGCGCGTGGTCTCGCCCGATGTCGGCGGTGGCTTCGGCTCCAAGATCTATCACTATGCCGAGGAAGCGGCGGTGACCTGGGCCTCGCGCAAGGTCGGGCGCGCCGTGAAATGGAATTCCGACCGCAGCGAGGCTTTCCTCAGCGACGCCCAGGGCCGCGACCATGTCACCAAGGTCGAGATGGCCATGGACGCGGACGCCAAGTTCCTCGCCATGCGGCTCGCGACGGTGGCCAATCTCGGGGCCTATCTGTCGACTTTCGGCCCGGCCATCCCGACCTATTTCTACGCCCCGCTACTGGCCGGCCAATACACCACGCCGGTGATCTATTGCGAGGTGCGGGCTGTCTTCAGCCACACCGTGCCGGTCGATGCCTATCGCGGTGCCGGGCGGCCGGAGGCGTCCTATCTGGTCGAGCGCATCTGCGATATAGCGGCCGGCGAGATGGGTCTGGAGCCGGCGGAGATTCGCCGCCGCAACCTGATCCAGCCATCCATGCAGCCCTACGAGACGCCGGTCGCCATGGTCTATGACGGTGGCGATTACGAAAAGAACCTCGATGACGCCCTGGCGGCGGCGGATGCCGCCGGCTTCGCCGCCCGCCGCAGCGAGTCGGAAGCGCGCGGCAAGAAGCGCGGCCTGGGCCTGGCCTGCTACATCGAGGCCTGCGGTGCCGCTCCCTCGGCGGTGGCGGGGGCGCTGGGCGCTCGCGCCGGCCTCTACGAGATGGGCACCGTGCGGGTCAATCCGACCGGCTCGATCAGCGTCATCACGGGCACCCACAGCCACGGCCAAAGCCACGAGACGACCTTCGCCCAACTGGTCTCGGACCGGCTTGGCGTGCCGCTGGAGCAGATCGAGGTGGTGCACGGCGATACCGACAAGATCCCCTTCGGCATGGGCACCTACGGCTCCCGTTCGCTGCCGGTCGGCGGCACCGCCATCGCCATGTCCCTGGACAAGGTGGTCGAGAAGGGCAAGAAGATCGCCGCCCACATATTGGAGGCCTCGGCCGAGGACATCGAGTTCGCCGACGGCAGCTTCACGGTCAGCGGCACCGACAAGGCGCTGGCCTTCGGCGAGGTGGCGGGGGCGGCCTACGTGCCGCACAACTATCCGCTCGAAGAGCTCGAGCCGGGCCTGGAGGAGACCTCCTATTTCGACCCGCCCAACTTCACCTTCCCCAACGGCGCCTATATCTGCGAGGTGGAGGTCGATCCGGAGACCGGCGAGGTCGATATCCTCGCCTTCACGGCGGTCGACGATTTCGGGGTCATCATCAACCCCAACATCGTCGAGGGCCAGGTGCATGGCGGCCTGGTCCAGGGCATCGGCCAGGCGCTCTTCGAAGCCTGCCGCTACGATTCGGACTCGGGCCAGCTGATTACCGGCTCCTACATGGACTATTGCATGCCCAAGGCGGATGCCGTACCGAGCTTCGCGGTCTCGCACAATGTCAGTCCCAGTCCGACCAACGCCCTGGGCGCACGCGGCTGTGGCGAGGCGGGCGCTATCGGTGCCCCGCCCGCGGTGATTAACGCCATCTGCGACGCCATCGGCGTCAGCCATATCGACATGCCGGCAACGCCGCAGACGGTATGGCGCGCGCTGCAAGCGCAAGCGGCAGAGTAGAGGGAGGCTCGTTATGTACGACTTCACTTACCACCGGGCCACGTCCCGCGACGATGCCGCCGCCAAGCTGAAAGCCGCCGATGACGGCGTCTATCTGGCCGGCGGCATGACCTTGCTGGCGACCATGAAGCAGCGCCTTGCCGCGCCCAGCGATCTGGTCGATATCGGCCCTATCGCCGACCTTGCCGGCATCCGCCGCGACGGCGACAGCGTCGTCGTCGGTGCCATGACCAGCCATGCGGCGGTGGCCGCCAATGCCGATCTGCGCGGCGCCATTCCGGCGCTGGCCGATCTGGCGGGCGGCATCGGCGATCCGCAGGTGCGCAATCGTGGCACCCTCGGCGGCTCGATCGCCAATGCCGACCCGGCGGCCGACTACCCGGCCGCCCTCGTTGCGCTCGGCGCCACGGTGCGCACGGCATCGCGCGAGATCGCCGCCGACGACATGTTCAGCGGCATGTTCGAGACCGCGTTGAACGAGGGCGAGCTGATCACCGAGGTCTCGTTCCCGGTGCCCGAGGCCGCCTGTTACGCCAAGTTCGCCAACCCCGCCTCGCGCTATGCCATCGTCGGCGTGATGGTGGCGAAGACGGCAGGCGGCGTCCGCGTGGCGGTGACAGGGGCCGGCGGCAGCGTGTTCCGCGTCGCGGCCATGGAGCAAGCGCTCGGCGGCAACTTCTCGGCCGCTGCCATCGCCGGAATCAGCGTGCCCGAGGGCGGCCTCAACAGCGACATCCACGCCGCTGCCGACTATC
>CAZVDW010000571.1:0-6959 GCA_964625645.1 uncultured Rhodospirillaceae bacterium | reverse complement strand
CTCTTGTTGACCGGCGGGCTTGTGGCGCTCGTATTCGCCTATATCGTGCGCTTCCTGGCGGTCGCCATGCGCGCCGTCGAGGCGGGCCTGACCAAGGTGTCGCCGGCGATGGACGGTGCCGCACGCACCCTCGGCTGTACGCCGGGGGCGGTGCTGTGGCGGGTGCATGTGCCCGTGGTGCGAGCCGGGCTGATCACCGCCGGCCTGTTGGTCTTTGTCGATGTCATGAAGGAGCTGCCGGCGACCCTGATCATGCGACCGTTCAATTTCGATACCCTGGCCGTGCGCGCCTACGAATTGGCCGCCGACGAGCGCCTGGCGGATTCGGCTAGTGCCGCGCTCGCCATCGTCGCCGTCGGCCTGGTGCCCGTGCTCATGTTGAGCCGCGCCGTGGGCCGCGCACGGCCGGGGTCGCAGGCGCCGGCCCTGCCGTGAGCGACGGCCTGGTACTTGAGTCGTTGCGTCACGCCTATGGCCGCGTCGAAGCGGTCCGCGAGGTTTCGCTCGCGGTAGGGAAGGGTGAGCTGGTGGCATTGCTCGGGCCATCGGGCTGCGGCAAGTCCACCGTGCTGCGTCTTGCCGCCGGGCTTGAGCCGCTGCAGGCGGGGCGCATCGATATCGACGGCGAAACCGTGGCCACGCCGGACGGCGGGCTGCCGCCGGAGCAACGCTCCGTTGGTCTGATGTTCCAGGATTTCGCGCTGTTTCCCCATCTCAGCGTGCTCGACAATGTCGCTTTCGGGCTGACCGGGCTGACACGCCGCGAAAGGCAGGCCACGGCCATGGCGCTGCTCGAGCGTCTGGGCGCTGCCGAGCTGGCGCGAAGCTATCCCCATCGCCTCTCAGGCGGCGAGCAGCAGCGCGTGGCCCTGGCCCGCGCCTTGGCGCCCAAGCCCAAGGTGATGCTGCTGGACGAGCCGTTTTCGGACCTTGACGTGATTTTACGCGACCAGGTGCGCGAGATCAGCGCCGCCGTGCTGCACGAAAGCGGTACGCCGACGCTGATGGTGACCCATGACCCCGAAGAGGCAATGCTCATGGCCGACCGGGTGGCTCTGATGCGCGCTGGCCGCATAGTTCAGGAAGGCCCGCCGGATCAGCTGTACCGTGAGCCCGTGGACGCCTTTTGTGCAGCTTTCCTGGGCGATGTGAACCGCTTCGAGGTATCCGTGCAGGGTGGCGCGGTGGCCACGCCGCTCGGCCGCTTCGCTGCCGTGGGCCTCGGTGAGGGCGAGCTGGCCGCAGTGCTGGTTCGGCCCGAAGCCCTGACCTTGGACGGTGGCGGCGGTATTGCGGCCCGGGTAGAGGCCGTGCACAGCCTGGGGCGCTCGGCGCGGGTCGAGCTTGCGATAGGCGATGGTGTGGGCGTGCGCGCGCGAGTACCATGGCAGGCACTGCCCGAGACGGGGGCGGATGTGCATATCGCCGTGGATGCCGCCATGGTGTTTGTATTTCCCGCCGCTGATCGTTAAGTACAGTGCCTGAGTTGCGGCATATCGAAGCCGGCCGGGGTGACACGGCGGCAGTGCCGCCATGGGAGATGAACGAATGAGCATAGGTATTTGGCAGATCGTGTTGATCCTGGTGATCGTCATGATCCTGTTCGGCGCCGGCAAGCTGCCGCGGGTGATGGGTGACGTCGCCAAGGGCGTGAAAAGCTTCAAGTCGGGCCTCAAGGACGACGACGAGGAGGATGTGGCCGAGGCCAAGCCGGCGGCGGCCAAGGAGGTCGAGCACGCCGAGCCTGCCCCGGCGACGCAAAGCGAAGTCCCGACGGACGAGCCCGCCAAGACCTGACGGTTAGGCCCGCAAGACGGTCGCGGGCGAAATTTTCGGCTATAGGCGCGCTAACATGCTGGATGTCGGCTGGAGCGAGATGCTGATCGTGGCGGTGGTGGCGTTGCTTGTCATCGGCCCCAAGGATCTGCCCAAGGTGCTGCACACCATCGGCCGTTATGTCGGCAAGGTGCGCTCCATCGCGCGCGAGTTCCAGGACAGCATCGACGATGCGGTGCGCGAATCCGAGTTGGCCGACGTCAAGAAGCAGATCGACAAGGCGGGCAGCTTCAACCTCAAGAAATCGGTCACCGAGGCGGTCGATCCGGACGGCAAGATCGCCGAGGCGACCGATATGAGCGCCCTGAACAAGAAGTTCTCCTTCGGCGATACGGCCAAGAAGGATGAGGCCGAAGTCGAAGCCAAGAGCGAGGTGGCGGAGGCCGAGACCCCGGCGATAGAGGCGCAGCAGGCCGAGAGCGTGGCGCCGGAGACCAAGCCAGCAGAGGTCGCCGAGGCACCGGCGCCCGCTGCCGAGCCGGAACCTGAGACCGAGCCCGAGCCGGTCAAGCCCAAGACGCCTGCCTCGCTCGCCGCCGGCGCCATGGCGGCTGCCGAAGCGCTCAAGAAGGTCAAGGCGGCCGAAGCCGCTGCGCCAGCCGATGCTACGGAGTCCAAGCCCGAGAGCACCGGCGTCTGATCCGTGGTCGATACCCCCCGAGATAGCGAAGTCGAAGAGTCCAAGGCACCGCTGATCGATCACCTGATCGAGCTGCGCAACCGCCTCATGTGGTCGGTGGTGGCGCTGTTCATCGCTTTCATCGGCTGCTTCCTGATCGCCGAGGAGCTCTACGCCTTTCTGGTCCGGCCCTTGGTGTCGATCTACCACGATCTCGGGGTCGAAAATCCGCGCATGATCTACACGGCCTTGCACGAGGCCTTCTTCACTTATCTCAAGCTCGCGTTCTACTCGGCGTTGTTCGTGGCATTCCCGATCATCGCCAACCAGTTCTGGAAATTCGTCGCGCCCGGGCTTTACAAGAACGAGCGAAGAGCCTTTCTGCCGTTCATGGTCGCCACGCCGGTGCTGTTCGCCCTTGGCGCGACGCTCGTCTATTCCTTCATCTTCCCGCTCGCCTGGCGCTTCTTCCTCAGCTACCAGACCGGCGCCGACGACGGCGGCATCGCGATTCAGCTCGAAGCCAAGGTCAACGAGTATCTGTCGTTGGTCATGAAGCTGATGTTCGCCTTCGGCTTTGCCTTCCAGCTGCCGGTGGTGCTGACGCTGATGGCGCGGGCCGGGCTGGTCACTTCCAAGGGGCTGGCGGAGAAGCGCAAATACGCCGTCGTCATCGCCTTCATCGGTGCCGCCGTCCTCACCCCGCCGGACCTGATCAGCCAGATCGGCCTCGGCGTGCCGATCCTCATCCTCTACGAGATCTCGATCTGGCTGGCCAAGATGGCCGAACGCAAGCGCGCCCAGCGCGAAGCCGAGGAAGAGGAAGAGTATGCCGAGCCTGCGGCCGACGTGCCGGCAACGACTGACGCGGGCCCGACGGCGGCCGCCAGCGTGGCCGAGGACATCGACGACGAAACGGACTTTAATGCGGGTCGCTAAATATGTTCGATATCAAAGCGATACGCGATAATCCTGAGGCTTTCGATGCGGGCATGACGCGGCGTGGGCTGGCGCCGCAATCACCTGAGTTGCTTGCCATCGATGCCGAGCGTCGTGCCGCCATTGCCGCGGCCCAGGCGGTGCAGACCGAGCGCAATGCGCGCTCCAAGGCGATCGGTGCGGCCAAGGCCAAGGGCGAGGATGCGGCTGCGCTGATCGCCGAGGTGGCGGCGCTCAAGACGCGATTGCAGGAGGGTGAGGAGGCGGCGAAGTTGCTTGAAGCGCGCCTCAATGACGCGCTGGCGGGCCTGCCCAATATCCCCGCAGACGATGTGCCCGACGGCGCCGACGAGAGCACCAACGTGGAAGTGCGCAAGGTCGGCGAGCCGAAGGCCTTCGATTTCGAGCCGCGCCAGCATTTCGAGCTTGGCGAGGCCATGGGCCAGATGCGCTTCGACGTTGCCGCGCGCATGTCCGGCGCGCGTTTCGTCGCCTTGTCCGGTCCCCTGGCGCGCCTGGAGCGGGCGCTGGCCGCCTTCATGCTCGATTTGCAGACCACCGAGCACGGTTATATGGAGGTGCGCCCGCCCTATCTGGTGCGTGACAATGCCATGTTCGGCACCGGCCAGCTGCCCAAGTTCGCCGAGGACCTGTTTCCGGCCGGTGACGGCTATTGGCTGATCCCGACCGCCGAGGTGCCGCTGACCAATCTGGTGCGCGAGCAGATCCTCGATGCCGCCGCGCTGCCCATGCGGGTGACGGCGCACACGCCGTGCTTCCGCGCCGAGGCTGGCGCGGCGGGCAAGGACACCCGCGGCATGATCCGCCTGCACCAGTTCGACAAGGTCGAGCTGGTTTCGATCGTCGCGCCGGAGGATTCCGACGCCGAGCTCGAGCGCATGACGGGCTGCGCCGAGGAAGTGCTCAAGCGCCTCGGCCTCGCTTATCGCGCAGTGCTGCTGTCGGCGGGCGATATGGGCTTCGGCGCGCGCCGCACCTACGATCTGGAAGTCTGGCTGCCGGGTCAGGACGCCTATCGCGAGATATCGAGTTGCTCGAGCTGCGGCGATTTTCAGGCCCGGCGCATGAATGCGCGCTATCGCCCGGCCGATGCCAAGGGCACGCGCTTCGTGCACACTCTGAACGGCTCGGGGCTGGCGGTCGGCCGCACTTTGGTCGCCGTCATGGAGAGCTATCAGAACGCCGACGGCACTGTCAGCGTTCCCGAAGCGCTCAAATCCTATATGGGCGGTATCGAGGTGGTCGGGCCGCAATGAGCGACATGGCGCGCATGCGGGGGCTGATTTCCAACGACGACGGCATCGGCGCGCCCGGCATCGAGCGCTTGGAGCGTATCGCCGGCGAGATCACGGACGATGTCTGGGTGGTGGCGCCGGAGCGGGACAACAGTGGCGCCGGTCATTCGCTGACCCTGTCCGAGCCCGTGCGCGCGCGCCAGCTCAGCGAGCGCCGCTATGCGGTCAGCGGCACGCCGACGGACTGTGTGCTCATGGCGGTGCTGGAGCTGATTCCCGACCGCCGGCCCGACCTGGTGCTCTCGGGCATCAACCGGGGCGGCAATCTCGGCGAGGACATCACCTATTCCGGCACCGTTGCGGCGGCCATGGAAGGTACGCTGCTGGGCATTCCCTCGATCGGCCTCAGCCAGCACAGCGAGAGCCTCCAGCGCACCCGCTGGGCGACGGCGGAGAGCCACGCGCCGGGCCTGCTGCGCTCCCTGATCGAAACCGGTTGGCCGGCCAATGTTTTTCTCAATGTCAATTTTCCCAACGTGGCGGCGGATCAGGTCAAGGGCGTCTCGGTGACCCGCCAGGGCCGGCGCAAGCCGGGCTCCAAGCTCGACCGCCGCGAGGATCCGCGCGGGCGGCCCTATTACTGGATCGACTCGGCGCGTATCGAGGAGCCGACGCTGGAGGGCTCGGACCTTTCCGCCATCTATGACGGGCGCATCTCGGTGACGCCGTTGCATCTCGATCTCACCCACCATGAGACATGCGTCGCGCTTGGCGCGGCGCTGGCCCCGTGAGCGCCGCCGCCTTCGATCACGCAACCCGCAAGGCACGCCTGGTGCTGGATTTGCGCCGGGCCGGGGTGACCGATACCAAGGTTCTCGCCGCCATCGAGTCGATACCGCGCGAAAGGTTCGTTGGCGACAGCCTGGCCGGCCATGCCTATGACGACAGCGCCCTGCCCATAGAATGCGGCCAGACCATCAGCCAGCCAGCGGTGGTCGCCTGGATGACCGTCGGCCTGCAGCTCGGCGAGCGCATGAAGGTGCTAGAGGTCGGCACCGGCAGCGGCTATCAGGCGGCGGTGCTGTCCAGGCTATGCCGGCGTGTCTACACCATCGAGCGCTACCGCCCGCTGTTGCGCCAGGCCGAGGCGCGCTTCCGGGCGCTGGAGCTCAACAACATCACCAGCAAGGTTGGCGATGGCGCGCTGGGCTGGCCGGAGCAGGCGCCCTTCGACCGCATCATCGTCACTGCCGCGGCGCCCGAGCCGCCACCGGCCCTGCTCGACCAGCTCGCTGTCGGCGGTATCATGGTCTTGCCGCTCGGCGGTGCCGACGAGATCCAGACCCTGGTGCGGATCCGGCGCGATGGCGACGGCTATCATCGCGACAAGATATTCGCGGTGCGTTTCGTACCCCTGATCCCCGGCGTGGCGGAGGACGACTAGATGCGAATTGTGCTGTGCCTTGCCTGTCTCGCGCTGTCCGCCTGCCTGCGGCCCTGGCCGGCGCCGGCACCCGTGGCGCCCGAGGCGCAGGGCGCGGCCTCGGTGGAAGTGGTCGAGGGCGCAGCGGAAAATACGGTGTCGCGCTCGGTTGCCGTGGCGGCCGGCGACACGCTTTACGCCATCGCCCGGCGCCAGGACGTCGCCATTCGCAGCCTCATCGAGGCCAACCGGCTGGCGCCGCCCTACACCCTCGCGCCCGGTCAGCTGCTGCTGGTGCCGAGCCTGCCGGAGTACCGTGTCGCCGAGGGCGATACCCTATACCGAATCTCGCGCTGCACCGGCGTCGACATGGCGCTGCTCAGCCGGCTCAACGGCATCGCGGCGCCTTACGTGATCTCGCGCGGCCAGCGTTTGCGCGTGCCGCCGCCGACGCGCCCGCCCGAGTGCCCGGAACGCAGCCAGCTGGTCGTGGCCGCCGTGTCGCCGCCGCCGCCGCCACCGCTCGAGCCGGTCGAGGCAATTCCGGTGGTGGCGACACCGATCCCGCCGCCGACGCCAGGGCCGCCGCCGGAGCCGCCGGCGCGGGCCGGCGGGCGCTTCCTCTGGCCGGTCGAAGGCTCGCTGCTCGCGGCCTACGGCAAACAGGCGAGCGGGCGCCAGAACGACGGCGTCAATATCGCGGCCCCTGTCGGCACGCCCGTGCGCGCGACCGAAAACGGCGTCGTGGTCTATGCCGGCAACGAGCTGCGCGGCTACGGCAATCTGCTGCTGGTGCGCCACGCTGACGGCTGGACCTCGGCCTATGCCCACAATGCGCGGCTGCTGGTCGGGCGCGGGGCGACCGTCGCCCGCGGGCAGGTCATCG
>CAZVDW010000570.1:0-3371 GCA_964625645.1 uncultured Rhodospirillaceae bacterium | reverse complement strand
CTGGCCCAGGCGGCGGCTTAGGGGCAGAGGGCGCATCTTGTTGTTGGTCGCCTTACGCACCATCCGACCGCGCTACAAGTCGGCTCGGCGCAGCAGTCCCTTTCCCCGCATGCGACGAAAGATTACGTGGCCAAAGCGAGTCTGGTTCGAATAGGAGAGAAGTCTAGGGGTGGGTCATTGTGAAATACTCTGAGAACATAGATTACCTAGTTTCGTCGATCCTATACTTGGGAACACATAATTTTTATTGGGCTCGCTCGCCACGTGGCATGGCATATGAGCTGTCACAAGATGAAGCCAGGCTGACAGAGGTATTTGATGCGTTTCCTGCAATTTATCGCAAATCGAAGCGCCTATCAGAAGCAGGACAACATTATTACGCGCTTCAAGCGCGGTATGCGCAGAGGGAAGGGGGGAATACGCGGGATCCAGAAGAGGTTTCATATATAGAACCTCTGAGCACAGAGAAGATACGGTTGCTTTTGGACTTTGTTTTGAAGATGGCGGAACATGAGAAGCTGGATGTTCGAACAACAGTTACTGGAACAGTCGCTATACTGGCTGCTATTTTTTCGGCGGCAACGGCTGTCTTTGTTGCGTTAAACTGAGGCGCATCCGCTTTTCATAGCACGTTGGGCCTTAGTTTATTTCGGATTCCGCGACTGAATTCACGTCTTGATGCCAATCCGATACGTCGCTCCTAAGGCCCCGGCAGCGTGGTCAAGGCCGGCCACATCCGGGCCGGCCGCCCGGCGCGGGAATTCCGCCCGGTCAACGACCAGGAGCGCGCCCTCTTCGCCCGCGGCAGGGACGTCTACGTGGCCTATGCGGCGAAGTACCTGGCGCAGGCGGCAGCCGCCTAACCCCCGGCGTCGAAATCCATCAGGTGCACGATGCCGAGGCGGTCGCGGATATGCAGCGACCAGCTGCGAAACACCGTCGCGCTGCCGGCCACGCCTTCATGGTGGGTCACCACCGTCCGCAATTCCACGAATTTGACCACGCCCGGATCATGCAGCGAGTGGCAGCTGAGAAAATGCCCGCCATCGGTATCGTAATAAAGGCTGCCGACCGGCTCCGGCTGGTTCTGCCCGACCGAGATCCGCGCCGCGCTCAGCTTCGGGCTGATGGTCCATTTCCGGCCCATGCTGAGCACCACGCCGCTAACCTCGGCGATGTAGGGTGCGGTCTGGCCGTCGGCATCGGCCAGCGGGTCCAGCACCAGGAAACCGGTCCTGTCGGCGCCGGCCGAGGCAGCGCCCGGCTCGCTGACTTTGAGGCAGAGACGGCTGCCGTCACCCTGGTGCGCGAATACCAGTGATCCGACGCCGATGTCCGACGTGGGTCTGGTCGTGTAGGGATGGCTGGCCATGGGCTTTCCAAAGCTGTCAAAGGCGCGCGGTTGGAATTAGAGAAATAGTACGGAATTGCCCCTGAAACAGCAATGGCTCGTCCGGCAGCTTGCCAGAGGCGAAGGAGATGGGACGTCATACCCAAGCCACGAAGCAATCAGGCGAGGTGCCACCTGGTATCTTCAAGAATCCGCCCCGAGTCAACCGAGCCTCTCTCCCCTCGCGCCTGGCGCAGTTCCCGGACATTCTCGTGCCGGGGCGCAACACCACCTTCCAGTTCAAGGGCCAGGCCGCGGACATCCCGGCCATCGCCGAGAAGCTTGACAAATCCGGCGACAAATCCGGCGACAGTTTACTTTTTGTCACGGAGACAAGGCGAAAAAAGTAAACTGTCGCCGGATTCGAATTCCCGATCTTGCCGACATGTATTGGCAGGATTTCTACTTTTGGAACAAAGGCGCCGATGTGAGGCCAATGGTTGATGCTGTTGCGTCCGGCCTCGAAGCCTGCGGCTGGGAGGTGCCGCCCGATCCGGGACGGGAGGCGTTTGCGCAACAGCCCTGCGATCCTCGACGGCTTGGCGCCAATCGATCACGTCGCCTGCTTCGGCTCGTTAGCAGACAAGCAGTGACACGCCGACGGCGCCGGCAAGGCCGACAGCAACACTTGTGAAAACCGCGGCGAAGGCGAAGCTGAGGCCGGTAAACTGGGCGGCGGACATGACGCTCTCCTGTGGTTCAGGTTTCACACCACTGAAATCTCGCTGACATCATATTTACACCGGGCGCGCCGGGCGCGCTATGAAACGTGTCATAGGAACGGCGTGACCTGTATCACATTCATGTATTGCGGGGACGCCTTGTCGATTTCGCCTCACGAGACGGCAGATTATGTATTACAAGAATAGTAATTCACTGAGGATGTTTCCGACGAAGAGCGTGAGGCCATGCTTCGCCTACCTGACGGCGCAGCTCAACTCCCGTTAACCGCCGCCCCCTTGCGCAACAGCTTACCCGGCAGCGCGCCCGTGTGCACGCCGTCCTCCATCACCACCTCGCCGGCCACCAGCGTCGCCTTGATGCCCTCGCAGGTCTGTTTGAGGCGCTTGGCGCCGGCGGGGAGGTCGGTGACGACTTCGGGCATCGAAGGGGCGATGGCTTGCGCGTCGAAGACGTTGAGGTCTGCCGCCATGCCGACGCGCAGCAGGCCGCGGTCGTGGAAACTCCAGCGGGTGGCCGTGTCGTAGGTGATCTGGCGTACCGCCTCCTCCAGGGTGAAGGCTTGTTTGTCGCGCACCCAATGGCTCAGCAAGTGGGTCTGCAGGGACGAGTCCATGATCTGCGAGACATGGGCGCCCGAGTCGGAGAAGGTGATCACCGAGTCCGGGTGCTTCATCAGCTCCAAGGCCGCATCGAGATCGTGGTTCACGAAAGGCTGGCGGAAGAAGAGCTTGAGGTCGTGCTCCAGCGCCAGGTCGATCATGGCTTCGGCCGGTGCCACGCCGCGCGCGGCCGCAACCTCGCCGACGCTGCGGTGCGGCAGGGCGATGCGGTCCATGATGTAGAAGCTGTCCCATTCCGGCGGCCGCGCCTCGGCACCGACGGCCTCGGGGCCCTCATAGGGCCGGCTCGCCAGCTCGACGAGCCTGGCCTTGAGCTCGGGATCGGCGAGCCTGGCGCGTTGTTCGTCGAGCGGCAGGACGCGGAAGTCACGCCAGACCTCCCAGCTGTCGAACGGCATGTTGGTCTCGAAGGACATCAGCGAGTTGAGCTCGCGGCTGTGTACCTGGCCGAAGACGCGCGCGCCCATCGCGTTGCCTTCGCGGATCTTGTCGTAGATCTTGCGCCATTGGCCCGGCGCCTCGCGCCGCGCGAGGCTGCCGAAGGTCACCGGCCGGCCGGTCTCCAGCGACAGCGCGTTGAGGGAGTCATGGAAGCCCATCATGTGGGCGTCGTCGCCGCGCTCCATGGCGAGCTGGAAAATACCCGCGTCGAGCTCGGCCATGCCGCGCACGATGGC
>CAZVDW010000569.1:0-1715 GCA_964625645.1 uncultured Rhodospirillaceae bacterium | reverse complement strand
CCGCTGGCCTCGGCGCGGGCCGTGTCCATCAGCGCGCGCATGCGGCGGATGGCGCTCTCCAGGCCGCTGAAGATGGCTTCGCCGATGAGGAAATGGCCGATATTGAGCTCGCTGACTTCGGGCAGGGCCGCCACCGGCCCGACCGTGCCAAAGCTTAAGCCGTGCCCGGCATGGATTTGCAGGCCGCGGCCCGCGGCTTCGCCGGCAGCAGCGGCAAGGCGGACGATCTCGCCTTCGCGCGCGGCGTCTGACGCATCGCAATAGCTGCCGGTATGCATTTCGACGACATCGGCGCCTAGCGCCTCGGCGACGGCGATCTGCACCCGTTCGGGATCGATGAACAGCGAGACGCGAATCGCCGCCTCGCGCAGCCGCGCGATGTAATCCTCCAAAGTGGCGTGGTGCGCAGCAACATCAAGCCCGCCCTCGGTGGTCAGCTCGGCGCGCTTTTCCGGCACCAGGCAGACCTGGTTCGGCTTGGTCGCCAGGGCGATGGCCAGCATCTCCTCCGTCGCCGCCATCTCCAGGTTCAACGGCAGGTCGACCTCGGCCTTGATGCGGCGGATGTCGTCGTCCGAGATATGGCGGCGATCCTCGCGCAGATGCGCGGTTATGCCGTCGGCACCGGCGCCCGCCGCCAGGCGCGCGGCGTGCACCGGATCCGGATGGGCGCCGCCGCGGGCGTTGCGGATGGTCGCCACGTGATCGATGTTGACACCAAGACGAAGCTTGCCGGTCATTGTTCGCTTCCCTCCGCCGCCTCGCTCTCTCGCTTGAGAGCGGCTTCCAATTTGCGCTGCCGCCGCTCGACCTTGCGGCGAATGCGCGCCCTGCGCATGCGCTGATAGCGCGCCACGGCACGGCGCACAAGCCAGAACGAAACCGCCCAGGCCACCACCGCCATGGGCAGACCGCCGACGGTCATGGGCAAGAGCACGGCCTCGGGGTTGGCGAAAATGTACTCCATCGACAGCCCGTGCGGCAGCGCTTCGCCGGTATCGACGCCGAGCAGGAGACAGCCGAGCCGGTAGGCGGCGACCCAGATAAAGGGAAAGGTCCAGGGGTTGCCCACCACCGTGCCGATGGCCGCCGCCAGCACGCTGGCGCCGATCAGCCATGAGGCGAGCGCCGCGAGCACGAAGTGAAAGCCCAGAAAGGGCGTGAAGGAGAGCGCCGCCCCGCAGGCGAAGCCCGCGGCGATGCTGTAGGGACTTCCCGGCAGGCGGCGGACCCGATGCGAAAAGTAGCTCGCCGCCCGGCGCCAGCCGATGCGCGGCCACACCGCATCGCGCGCCCGGTGCCGGAACATGCGGCGCTGACGGCGCCCTAGCATCGCTCAACCATGGGCGCGCTCGACCTGGTAGATGGCCGGATTGGCCCGCAAGGCGGCCATGATGCTGCTCAGATGGCGCACGTCATCGACATCGACGTCGACCACCAGCTCGAAGAAATCGGGCGCCCGGCGGCTGATGCGCAGGTTGGTGATATTGCCGCCGGTCTGGGCGATCGCCTCGGTCAAGGCATTGAGGCTGCCGGGAACGTTGTTGATCACCGTGACCATGCGCCCGGTATGGGCATACGCGTCGTCGCCTTCGGTAGTCCAGGCTACGTCCAGCCAGCGCTCGGGCGCGTTCGAGAAGCTCTCCAACACTTCGCAATCGATAGTGTGGATGGTCACCCCCCTGCCCTCGGTGACAAGGCCGACGATGCGGTCG
>CAZVDW010000568.1:0-4613 GCA_964625645.1 uncultured Rhodospirillaceae bacterium | reverse complement strand
GGTGACGGAGTCGGAGCGCCTGGAGGGACCTTTCAAAGGAGTCGCCAATTATGTCTTCCACCGTTGAAGACCACGTCACCGCCCGTATCAACGCGACGCCGATCCAGCGCCTGCCGTCGCCCCACTTCCATGCCGACAACGTCTTTCCCGCGGACTTCTACGAAGAGCTGCTGGAGAACTTTCCCGGCGACGAGAGCTTCACGCTGCTCGGCGACACCGGCAGGGTGCCGGCGGGCACCTACCCCGAGCGCTCGGTGTTCCTGCCCGGCGACGACGCCTCGCTGGCCGGGCTACCGCCCGCCAAGCAGGCTTTCTGGGGCGAAATGCGCCAGTGGTTGTTGGGCGACAGTTTCCTCAAGACGATGTCGGAGAAATACCCCAAAGCCGTGGCCACGCGCTTCGGTGAGCTCGCCGACCAGGCGGAGCTTTTCCCCGAGGCGATCGCCGTGCGCGACCGCAGCAACTACCACATCGGGCCCCATACCGATGCGCCGCATCGCCTGGTGACGATGCTGTTCTACTGTCCGCGCAAGGACGATCATCAGGAGCTCGGCACCTCGCTGTTCGTGCCGATACAGCGCGGCTTCACCTGCGAGGGCGGGCCGCATTACAATTTCGACGGCTTCATCAAGGTCGGCACCAGCCCCTACCGGCCCAACAGCCTGCATTGTTTTCTCAACACCAATACCTGCTTCCACGGCGTCGAGCCGATCACGGAGCCGAACGTGGTCCGCGACCTGCTGCTCTATGTGGTGCGCATCAAGAGCCCGCAGGTGCCGTTCAAGTCTGTCGACGACTACGACTTCTCGATAGCGGGGTAGAGCATGTCCGACGACGTCCAAGATCACGTCATCGCCCGCATCGAGGCGGCGCCGATCCAGCGTCTGCCGTCGCCGCATTTCCATGTCGATGGCGTTTTCCCGGCCGATTATTACGACGCCTTGTTGGACAATTTCCCTGGCGACGAGAATTTTCTGACCCTTGCCGAGACCGGCCGGGTACCGCCCGGCAGCTACCCCGAGCGCTCGGTGTTCCTGCCCGACGACGACGCTGCCATGGCCGGCCTGGCGCCGGCCAAGCTGGCCTTCTGGCAGGCGTTGCGTCAGTGGTTCCTGGGCGAAAGATTTCTCAGGGCGATGGCCGGCAAGTTTCCCAACGCGGTAAGCGCGCGCTTCGGGGCACTTGCCGGGCAGGCGAAATTCTATCCCGAGGCAATGGTCGTGCGCGACCGCAGCAACTACGCCATCGGCCCGCATACCGACGCGCCGCACCGCCTGGCGACGATGTTGTTCTACTGCCCTCGCGATGGTGGACGGGAGCATCTCGGCACCTCGCTTTTCGTGCCCAGGGAACGCGGCTTCACCAGTGCGGGCGGGCCCCATTACGACTTCGACAAGTTCGTCAACGTGGCCACCCTGCCCTATCGGCCCAACAGCCTGTTCTGCTTCCTCAACACCAATGCCGGCTTCCATGGCGTCGAGACTATCGTCGACGAGAACGTGATCCGCGACATGTTGCTTTATGTGTTGCGTATCGACAGCCCCAAGGTGCCCTATGTGGGTGTCGGCGCCTACGACATCGCGACGGCTGGGTAGAAGGAGCCGGCATGTCTTCGAGCGTTCCGGACTATGTCATTCAGCGCATCGAGGCGGCGCCGATCCGGCGCCTGCCGTCGCCGCATTTTTTCATAGACGGCATCTTCCCGGCCGACTTCTATGCCGAATTGCTGGCCAACTTCCCTGAGCAAGACAGCTATGTCTGTCTCGCCGATACCGGCCGCGTGAAGGGCGATGCCTTTCGCGAGCGCTTCGTCTTCATGCTGGAGGATGGGGTGATCGCTGCCCTGGCCGAGCCGCGGCGCAGCTTCTGGCGCGAGGTGCAGGGCTGGTTCCTCGGTGAGCCGCTGTTCCGGGCCCTGGTAGCCAAGTTCGCCGCGGCTGCCGCAAGCCGCTTCGCCGACCGCCTGGCCGAGGTCAGTCTGACATCGGAAGTGCTGGTGGTGCGCGACCACAGCAATTACGCCATCGGCCCCCACACGGACGCCACCCACCGCTTCCTGTCGCTGCTGTTCTACTGTCCGCCGGACAAATCGATGGAGCACTTGGGCACGTCGCTCTATGTGCCGGCCGACCGCGACTTCGTCTGCCCCGGCGGGCCCCATTACCCTTTCGAGCAGTTTATTTGCGTCGACACCATGCCCTATCGGCCCAACAGCCTGTTCGGCTTTCTCAAGACCAAGACATCGTTCCACGGTGTCGAGCCCATCGCCGACGCGGACGTGCGCCGCGACATCATCCTTTACGACATCCGCCTGATCAACAACGATCGCGAGCGCGACAGCGCGGAGCTGATGCGGATGTAGCGGCGACTAGCGCGCCCTTTCCAGGGCGCGCTTGTCGAAATCGCGGTCGCCGAGGCCGTTGCCGAAGGTGATGTCGCTGAAGGTCAGATCCGTGCTCTTGCCGGTCTGGTGGTTGATCATCGCCATCGAATGCGAGCGCCAGAAGCGGCCTTCATATTCGTTGTAGTCGGCAAAGGTCAGGGTCTTCAGCAGGGCGTTCTTGCGATCGTAGAAATCGATCTTCCAGACCCGAAACTCGCCCTGGTCGGTCCAGGATTGCTGGCGCGTATAGCCGGAATTCTCGTCCAGCGGATAGCGCTCGATGAGCCAGCAGGTCAGCTCCTCGGCGCCGGGACAGGGCTCGTCGGCAAGCCACTTGTAGGTGTATTTCTCGACCTCCTGGCTCGACAGATCCTCATAGGCGAACTCGGAGCCGACGAAGGAGCCGGACTTGTTCTCCGAGCTGATGCGCTTGACCCTTTTCAGCGCCGGCAGATAGAGCCACTGGTCGTCCGAGCCGACCTTGTGGCTGTGGGTCAGCACGGCCGTGCCCTTGATGTCGGCGGGCTCGTCGAAGATCGAGATCGACTTGTCGCCGTCGTCCGCCACCTCGAGGGTCTTGGTGCGGAAGTGGCGCACGCTTTCCTCGCCGTGGCGATTGCGCAGAACCATGGTGAGGTTCGCCTCGTTATCGCCGAAACCGGACTGGTCGGCATCGCCCTCGATGGCGATGCGCAGGCCCTTCTCCTCGGGCGTCTCGGCCTGGGCCGTCAGCGGGATGACGGTTGCCGCGGCAACCAGCAGCGATGCGGCGAGCGTGTTGCGTGTCATGATTTTCGTGCATCCAGTTTCATGATCAGGGGTGGCAGGAAGAGGAAGTCGGCGGTCAGCGCGAAGGCGATGGTGATGGCGCTGAGCAGCCCCATCTCCGAATTGACCTTGAAGCCCGAGAAGGCGAGCACGAGAAAGCCGAGCGTGAGGCAGATCGAGGTCACGGTAAGCGCCATGCCGACAGTGTTGAAGGCGTAACGGGTGGCATCGATGCCGTCCATGCCGTGCTCGCGCCGCGCGCGCAGATACTTGCTAAGGAAGTGCACCGTGTCGTCGACCACGATGCCCAGCGTCATGGCGACCACGACCGCGATGGCAAGCCCGACCTGGCCCGAGAGATACCCCCACAGGCCGAAGGCCATGGCGGCGGGGAAGAGGTTCGGGATCAGGCTTATGAGGCCCATCTTGAGGCTGCGCAGCGCGATGATCAGCACCGCGGAGATCAGCAGCAGGGCGATGATCGAGCCGCCGAGCATGGAGTTGATGTTGCGCTCGGAGATATAGGCGAACATCAGCGACAGCCCCGTGCCCGGCGCCGCCCGGTCGGGAATGTTCTCGGCCAGCCAGGCCTGTGCCCGCTTGTCGAGATCACGCATCTCCTTCGACGTGATGTCGACCACGGTCACGGTGACACGGGTCGCCGACTTGCCGACATTGACCTGGTCGTTGAGGCTGAGCCCGAAGGGTACGGACATTTCGTAGAGCAAGAGATATTGCGCTGCGAGCTGCGTATTCTCGGGTATGCGGTAATGGGCCGGATCGTCCCCGTGCAGATTTTCGTTGAGCCGCTTGATGGTGTCGGTCAGCACCCAGACGTGGCTGACCTTGGGCTGGGCCCGGAACCACTCGGCAAAGCTCTCGAGGTCGGCAAGGTATTCGGGATCGGCGACACCGCCCTCGCGCCCGGCCGGCACGGAATATTCAAGCACGTTGAGACCGGCGAGGTTGGCCTGTGTGAAGTCCGAATCGGTGCGGATCGGGTAACGCTCGTCGAAATACTTGATGAAGTCGTCGTCGAGATGGATCTGCGTGGTACCGATGCCAAGCGCCAGGATGGCGGCGCCGGAAACCCACAACAGCCAGCGGCGCTGGCCGATCACGAAATCGGCGAACCGTGCCATGGCACGAGCGCCGAGCGTGTCGCCCTTGCCCTTGGGCGCGGGCAATACCGCCATCGCCGCCGGCAACAGGGTCACCGAGAGCACGAAGGCAACCATGACGCCCGTCGCCACCAGATTGCCGAGCAGGCGGAAGGGCGGCGCGTCGGAGAAGTTCATGCTCATGAAGCCGATGGCGGTGGTCACCGAGATGATGAACACCGGCGCCATGTTGACGCGCATGGATTCGACGATGGCCGCATGCTTGTCGAGGCCCTTGTGCAGCCCCTGCTTGGCCGTGACCATGATATGGACACTGTGCGCCACCGCGAGCGTGAGGATAA
>CAZVDW010000567.1:0-1963 GCA_964625645.1 uncultured Rhodospirillaceae bacterium | reverse complement strand
CTAGTGGAAGGCCTGCGCAAGGCGGGCCTGCCCGAGTAACACCAAAGCGATCCGGGAGGCCGAGCCCTCTCACCCCGCCATCGGCGTCATGGTCAGCGTGATGCCGCCGTCGACCAGCAGCTCTATGCCGGTGACGTAGCGGGATTCGTCCGAGGCCAGAAAGACCGCCGCGTTGGCGACGTCCCAGGCGTTGCCCATGAAGCCCATGGGGCATTGGGCGTCGCGTTTCTTGAGCATGGCATCGATATCGTCGTAAGCGGCGGCGACGGCATCGCGGATCAGCGGCGTGTCCATGAGGCCGGGCAGGATGGCGTTGCAGCGTACCTGCTTGGCGGCATATTGCGTGGCGATATTGCGCGTCATGGCGTTGATCGCGCCCTTGGAGGCGGAGTAGGAGACGCAGGGGTAGCCCAGGGCATAGAACGAGGCGATCGAGGAGACGTTGACGATGCTGCCGCCGCCCTGCGCCACCATGTGCGGCAGGGCGTGGCGGCAGGTCAGGTACATGCTCTTGACGTTGATATCGATCAGCCGGTCCCAGGCGTTCTCGCCGATCTCTTCCGGCCCGCCGGGCTCGACGATGCCGACATTGTTGTGCAGCACGTCGATGCGGCCGTATTTGGCGAGACAGGCCTCGACCATCTCGGCCACGTCGGCATTGCTCGAGACGTCGGCCTTATGGGTGGTGCAGTCACCGCCCTCGCCGGCGATGATGCCGGCGGTCTCTTCAGCCGCGGCCGGATTGATATCGACGGCGAAGATCTTGGCGCCTTCGCGGGCGAAGCTTACCGCCACCGCCTTGCCGTTGCCCCAGCCGGGGCCGATGGAGCCGGCGCCGGTGACGATCGCGACCTTGCCTTCCAGCCGATTGCTCATGTTCCCTCTCCCCCAAAACGCCAACGGACCGCCGCCCGCTGGGGCGACGGTCCGTTGCGGTCACATAACGTATTGTCGGTCTATTCGTCGCGCTGCGAGCGCTTGCGCGCCAGCTTGCGGGCCCGCCTGACCGCTTCCGCCTTCTCTCTCGCGCGCTTCTCCGAGGGCTTCTCATAGGCGCGGCGCATTTTCATCTCACGGAAGATTCCCTCGCGCTGCATCTTCTTCTTAAGCGCGCGCAGGGCCTGGTCGACGTTGTTGTCGCGGACGATTACCTGCAAGTGTCCAATACTCCCAGCAAGAATGACAAGCCAGCCCCAACGGCAGGCAAGGCGCGCCTATTAGCACAGGCAGGCGCCCTTGTGAAGCGTGAGCTTACCCGTCGCTGAGGTCGCGTTCCTCGCGTGCGCCGGCGGCATCGAGCGTAATCTCGCGCATGACCTCCGCCGTCTTCAGGCGGAAGCTCTCGAATATGCCCTCGCGCCCCGCCGCCTGGGCCGCCCCGTGGCGTGGATTTTCGCGCCAGGCCCGCACTGCCGCCGCATCGCGCCAGAACGACAGCGAGACGAAGCTGCCGGGCGCGCTCACGCTCTCGAAGCGCTCGATCGAGAGAAAGCCGTCCGCGGCAAGCACCTCTTCCCGCAATTCCTGGGCCCAGGCGAAATAGTCGTCCTTGCGTCCCTCGCGTACCGTGAACTCGAATATCACCGCAATCATGGCCGCTCCCTTTCGTCATGCTTTGCCACACCGGCTCGCCCACCCATATTACCAGACATGGCTATTCTCAAGATCGCCCGCATGGGCCACCCGATCCTACAACAGCGCGCCGTCGAGGTCGCCGAGCCCGGCAGTGCCGAGATTGCCCGCCTGGTCGCCGACATGCGCGCGACGCTGGCCGATTCCGGCGGCGTCGGCCTGGCCGCGCCCCAGGTCCATGTGCCCTTTCGCATGGTCATATTCGAAGTGCCCGGGGCGCGCGAGCCGGAAGAGGACGAAGCGCCCGACCTGCCGCCGACCGTGCTGATCAACCCCGTGATCGAGCCGCTGGGTGACGAGATCGCGGTGGACTGGGAGGGCTGCCTGTCGG
>CAZVDW010000566.1:0-5966 GCA_964625645.1 uncultured Rhodospirillaceae bacterium | reverse complement strand
CAAGAAGGCCTACGACGTTTCCGCGGGCGGCAACTGGGAGGGCAGCAGCGTGCTCAACCGCCTGCGCGTGCCGGCCCTCGACGCGGCCGAGGACGCGCAACTGCCGCGTCTGCGCGAGCGTCTCCTGGCCGCGCGCGGCGCCCGCCCGCGCCCCGCCTGGGACGACAAGGTGCTCGCCGACTGGAACGGCCTGATGATCGCGGCGCTGGCCAGGGCGGGCTTCGCCTTCGACCGGCCGGACTGGATCGCGGCCGCGCGTGAGGCCTACGACTTCATCCGCCAGGCCATGACCGTCGAGGGCCGTCTCGTGCACAGCTACCGGCTTGGCCACGCCCGCCACACAGCCCTGCTCGACGACTATGCCAACATGGCGCGCGCCGCGATCGCGCTCTACGAGGCCGGCGCCGGCGACGACAGCCTCGACCACGCCCGCCTCTGGCTGGCCGATCTCGACGCCCATTACTGGGACGACGAGGCCCACGGCTACTGCACCACGGCCGACGATGCCCCGGCCCTGATCGCGCGCACGAAATCAGTTTTGGACAGTGCCCTACCGGCCGGAAACGCGGTCGCGCTGGAGGTCCTCGCACGCCTCCATCTGCTCACGGGCGAAGCCGCCCTCCGGCTCCGGGCCGACCAATTGGTCGAGGCCTTCGGCGGCCACTTGGACAGCAATTTTCTGGCCGTTCCAAGTTATCTCAACAGTATCGAGTTGCTTCAGACCGCCACCCAGATCGTTCTCGTAGGTGACCGGGATACCAAGGAAATCCAGGCTTTTCTCGATGTCATAAAAGGCCAGCCAAGCGCCACGACGACTCTGTCCGTGGTCAGACCTACGCATAATTTCCCGACCGATCATCCGGCTGCGGGCAAAGGCCAGTTGGACGGCCGGCCGACCGCCTATGTCTGCCACGGACCGACCTGTTCACTGCCCATCACCGAGGCCGCCCGACTTGGCGCCGCGCTGGCGCCGGACAGCCGCCCGGCCGAGATGCCTGGACAGTGATGGACAGTGCCATCCTCGAGACCCCGACGGGCCGGCTGCACATTACCGCGACGGCCGAGCACGTCGTGGCTATCGCCTGGCTCACATCCGAACGATCGATCGGGCCAACGACAGCACCGCTTCTCATCGAATGTACGGCTCAGCTCGAGGCGTATTTCAATAGTCGACTCAAGACTTTCTCCCTGCCCCTCGCGCCCGCCGCGACAATATTTCAGAATTGCGTCCGCGCTGCCATGCTCGCCATTCCCTACGGCGCGACAGCCACCTACGGAGACCTAGCCCGAACGATCGGCAGCGGCCCGAGAGCGGTCGCGCGGGGCTGCGGCGCCAATCCCCTGCCGATTATCGTGCCCTGCCACCGCGTGGTCGCGGCCAACGCTCTCGGCGGCTATAGCGGCGGCGCCGGCGTGGTCACCAAACAGCGTCTATTGACGCACGAAGCGCCGGGTGTTCTAGAGTTCCCCGGACCCTGATGAAGAAGGAATGATCGCCATGACCAGCCATGCCATACGCGCCTACGAAACCGGCGGCCCCGAGGTCTTCAAATGGGAGGAGGTGACGGTCGGCGATCCCGGCCCCGGCGAGATCCGCATCGCCCACGCCGCGGTCGGGCTCAATTATATCGACATCTATTTCCGCAGCGGTCTCTACCCCATCGGCGACCCGCCCTTCATCGTCGGCCTCGAGGGCGCCGGCCGCGTCGAGGCCGTGGGCGATGGCGTGGACGAGATCGCCGTCGGCGATCGCGTGGCCTACGCCGCGCCGCCCATGGGCGCCTATGCGGAAGCGCGCCTGATGCCAGCCGACCGCGTCGTGCCCGTGCCCGACGGCATCGACGACGAAACCGCCGCGGCGATGATGCTCAAAGGCATGACCGCCGAATATCTGCTGTGCCGCACTTACGACGTGAAACCCGGCGACACCATCCTCTTTCATGCCGCGGCCGGCGGCGTCGGCCTCATCGCCTGCCAATGGGCCAAGGCGCTCGGCGCCACGGTGATCGGCACGGTCGGCTCCGACGAAAAGGCCGAGCTCGCCCGCGCCCATGGCTGCGACCACCCCATCGTCTATAGCCGCGAGGATTTCGTTGCCCGGGTCAAAGACATCACCGGCGGCGCCGGCGTGCCCGTGGTCTACGACTCGGTGGGCAAGGACACCTTCGAGAAGTCTCTCGACTGCCTGGCCCCGCGCGGCCTGCTGGCGAGCTTCGGCCAGTCCTCCGGCGCGGTGGCCGACTTCAACCCCGGCGTCCTCGCGGCCAAGGGCTCGCTCTATCTCACGCGGCCCTCGCTCATGGTCTATACCGCCAGCCGTGCCGACCTGGTCGCCTCCGCCAAGGCGCTGTTCGACGTCGTGGCAAGCGCCAAGGTCAAGATCGAGATCCATAACCGCTACGCGCTCAAGGACGCGGCCCAGGCCCACCGCGACCTCGCCGGCCGCAAGACCACCGGCTCGACGGTACTGCTGCCATGAGCGCTCTGGCCGAGCGCATGCGCCGCCTGTTCGGCGGCGGCGACGAGGACGCAGCGCCGGCGCCCGACCACGACGAGGCCGACAAGCGCTTCGCCGCGGCGGCCTTGCTGGTCGAGACCGCGGTCATGGACGGCGACTTCGACGAGGCCGAGCGCGCCACCGTCGCCAGCCTGCTGCGCGAGCGCTTCGGCCTCGATGCCGGCGCCGCCGAGGAGCTCGTCGGCGATGCCGAAAGGCGCACCAGCGAATCCCTCGGCGTGTTCCGCTTCACCAGCGCCGCGAAAAGCCATTTCAGCCACCAGGAACGCGTCGAGCTCATCGAGATGCTCTGGGAAGTGGCCTATGCCGACGGCATTCTGCACGACTACGAAGACAACCTGTTGCGCCGGGTCGCCGGACTGATCTATGTCACTGACCGGGAACGCGGCGAGGCCCGCAAGCGCGTGCTGGCGCGGCTCGGACTATAGCGGAGGAAGCAAGACCATGACCTACGTCGTCATCGAAGGCTGCATCAAGTGCAAATACATGGACTGTGTCGAGGTATGTCCGGTCGACTGCTTCTACGAGGGCGAGAACATGCTCGTCATCCATCCCGACGAGTGTATCGATTGCGGCGTCTGCGAGCCCGAATGCCCGGCCGAGGCCATTCTGCCCGATAGCGAGGGCGAGCTCGAGAAGTGGCTCAGGCTGAACACTGAATATGCCGAGAAATGGCCGAACATCACGCGCAAGGGCATCTCCCCGGCCGACGCCGATGCCTGGAAGGACGTCGCCGGCAAGTTTGACGGCCATTTCAGCCCCAACCCGGGCAATACCGAGGGCTGACCGCCTTACGTGACCCAGCCTTGCGCCAGGCGTGTGTCAGCGCCGCTGTCATTTCAGCCGAAAATGTGGTACATTTCCTAATGTAACGTGACGGGGTCGTTGCCGCGGGTGGCGGTGGCGGCTTTTGTTTCGCGGGATACACGGAATCCCGGGGCGCAGGTCCCGAACACCGCATCGGGCGCAGCCGCAAAGCGCGCGCCGGAGGGGCCGGTCGTGCAATGGCGCGGCGCACCTATCGCATTTGCAATAGCTGGGTTGAGGCAAACACACATGGCGAAACGGACCGAATTCAAGACCGGAGACCTGGTGGTCTATCCCTGTCACGGACTGGGCGAGATCACCGGCATCGAAACCCGTGAGTTCGGCGGCGTCGAGCTGCAGCTCTACGTCGTCTCGTTCAAGAAAGAGAAGATGATCCTGCGCGTGCCGCTTGCCAAGGCCTCGAGCAGCGGCATGCGCCGGGTCTCCACCCCCGACGAGATGGACAAGGCCATCACGGCGCTGCGCGGGCGGGCGCGGGTCAAGCGCACCATGTGGAGCCGCCGCGCCCAGGAATACGAAGCCAAGCTCAATTCGGGCAATCCCGTCTCCATCGCCGAGGTCGTGCGCGACCTGCACCGGGGCGAGGACCAGCCCGAACAGTCCTACAGCGAGCGCCAGCTCTACGAGGCCGCGCTCGATCGCCTCTCGCGGGAGTTCGCCGCGGTCGAGAATATCGACCAGACCGCCGCCACGCGCCGCCTCGAAGACGTCCTCAAGATGGCGGCGTAACCCGCGCTCGACCCGGGCCTGGCGCCGTGCCACACTGGCAACCTCAAGATCGGCGCAACCAATAACGGCGGCAGGGCGTGGCAACGGCCGAACCCGACAAATTCTCGGTCATGAGCGGCGCCCGCCGGGTCTGGGCGGTGGCCGCCATTCATGGCGAGCGCGACCGCCTCGCCGCCTTGCACGGCGCCATCGAGGCCCGCTTCCAGCCCGGCGACCGCCTGGTCTATCTCGGCAATTATCTTGGCCGCGGGCCCGATATCACCGGCACCCTCGACGAGCTGCTGCTGTTCCGCCGCGCCCTGATGGCGCGCTTCACGCTGTTCGACGGCGATATCGTGCATCTGCGCGGCGCCCAGGAGGAGATGTGGCAAAAGCTGCTGCAAATCCAGATCGCCCAGGATCCCGCCCAGGTGCTCGAATGGATGCTGGCCCAGGGCGTGGACGCCACCCTCGCCGCCTACGGCATCAACGCCGACACGGTGCGCATGCGCTGCCGCGAGGGCCCGCTGGCGCTGGCCCGCTGGTCGGTCGAGCTGCGCGAGAGCGTGCGCGCGCACCCCGGCCACGAGGCGCTGCTGGCCAGCCTGCGCCGGGCCGCCTTCACGGCCGACCACGCGCTGCTCTTCGTCCATGCCGGCCTCGACCCGCAACGCCCGCTGGCGGTGCAAAGCGACACCCTGTGGTGGAGCGGCGGCGACTTCGATCGGATCGAGAGCACGGTCGAAGGCTTCCGCCGCGTCGTGCGCGGCTACGACCCCGATCACGCCGGCCCGGCCGAAGGCGCCCTCACCATGACCATAGACACCGGCTGCGGCCACGGCGGCAAGCTCACCGCCGTCTGCCTCGATGCGGCGGGAGAGGTGCAGGACGCGGCCGAGGCCTGAGGCTGCCTGCGAGATGGTCGCCTCCAGAAACTCTCCGTCGACGCGGCGGCGGGCCGGTCGCAGCCACCAAGCATCGGTCGAAGATCCCCGCGCCTATCTGCTTGCCGCTGTCGCCCGCTTCGTCCGCCGCGCCCGCAAGATCGAGGGCCCGCGTCGGATCTCGCTGCTGGGGTCGCTGACCACTGCCAAGCCCCAGCCGAAAGATGCCGACGTGCTCGTGCTGCTTGCGCCGGAGCTGGATCTCGCCGCGCTGGCAGCCGCCGCACGACAGCTACAGGGCCACGCGCAAAGCGCCAATCTCGGTGCCGATATTTTCCTCGCCAGCGAGGATCACCGCTATATCGGTCGCATCTGCCCCTGGCGCGAATGTCTTCCCCGCGCCGCCTGTCGTGCCCGCCATTGCGGCCTGCGGCCACATCTCAACGACGACCTCGACGTCATAACCCTCGAGCCCGACCTCATCCGCCATCCGCCACTCGACCTCTGGCCCGAGATCACACGGCGCAGCGAGCTGCCAAAGGATGTCGAGGCGCTGTTGCTGGCAGGCCTGCGATAGCGCCGCGAAGACATTGTCCATTCATCCTGTTTCGGTGACGCCGCAGCCAAATCGAAACAGCGGCATCAGCCATCACTTTCCCGAAACGCTCGATGTCTCGGCCGGCAGGCGCACCGGCATCTCGACAGCCGTCTTCCAGCGCTTGCCCTTTTCCTTGATTTGGAATTTCAAGACAAGTGGTCCCGGCAGGTGGATATCAACACTCGGCAATGTCACTGTCGCGGGAACATCGTGATTTACCACCTCCAAAAAACCACTCATTTCCACCAAGGCATTGTCGTCTCCAAGAACGCGATAATCGATCTCGTACGCTTCACTCTCGTCGAACGAGAGCTGGACCCATAAGGTCAACGGTATGCTATGCCCAGGCGCACCCGGAGCGCTGCCTGGCCTTGATCCTGCGCGGCATCTTCCTCTGCCGGCCCTGCGAGGTGGATTGGTTCCTGCGCGG
>CAZVDW010000565.1:0-4633 GCA_964625645.1 uncultured Rhodospirillaceae bacterium | reverse complement strand
ATCCGCTTCATGGGCATTTCGGAGGAAGCGCGCACGGTCACCGTGGACACCCCCGTGCCCTACAAGCTCGGCGACATGATGCGCCTGCTGGACCAGACCATGGGCCGGCTCGAGAACCGCAACGACCTCAGCCCCTATCAGCGCGTCAAGCCCCGCCTCATGGCGCTGCAATCCGATACGCGCTTTTCCTTCATGTTCCCGAGCACCGTGGTGGTGCGCGACAATCTGGCCGAGATCCTCGGGCGCATCTTCCGGGTGCCGGTCGACGGCAAGCCGATCTCGATCCTCAATTTGTCGGGCGTGCCCTCCGAGGTGCTCAACGTCGTGGTCTCGGTGCTCTGCCGCATGACCTTCGACTTCGCACTCTGGAGCGAGCAGCAGGTGCCGTTGCTGCTGGTCTGCGAGGAGGCCCACCGCTATGCCCCGGCCAGCACCACGGAGGGCTTCGAGCCGACCAAGCGCGCCCTCGCCAAGCTCGCCAAGGAGGGCCGCAAATACGGCATCTCCCTCGGCGTCATCAGCCAGCGCCCGTCCGAGCTGGCGACCAGCGTGCTGTCGCAATGCAACACCTTGTTCGCGCTGCGCATGACCAGCGAGCACGACCAGGACTATTTGCGCGCCGCCATGTCGGAGGCCACTGGCGGCCTGCTCGATTCGCTGCCCTCGATCGGCAATGGCGAGGCCATCGCCGTCGGCGAGGGCGTGGCCGTGCCCATGCGCATGGTCTTCAACATCCTCGACGAGGAAAAGCGACCGCGCAGCGGCACGGCAAAGTTCTCCGATGCCTGGCGTGACAGCGACGATTCCCAGAAGGCGCTCGAAGCCGTGGTCGCGCGCTGGCGCCAGCAGCGGCGCTAAGCTCAGCGGCTACAGCTCTTCGTCGTCGCGGATCTCGCCTTTGAGGTAGCGCTCGAATTTCGCCGCCGGCATCGGCTTGGCGTAGAAATAGCCCTGCGCCTCGTCGCATTTGATCTCGCGCAGATAATTGAGCTGTTCCTCGTTCTCGACCCCTTCGGCGACGACTTCGAGGCCCAGGCTCTGACCCAGGGTGACGACGGCGCGCGCGATCGCCGCCGCGGCATCGGCGCTATGCACCTCGGAGATGAAGGAGCGGTCGATCTTGATGCGCTGGACCGGCAGCTGGCGCAGATAGCTGAGCGAGGAATAGCCCGTCCCGAAATCGTCGATCGACAGGCTGACGCCGAGCTTATGCAATTCGTGCAGCACCTCGATGGCGTTGCGCATGTCTTCCATGATCGCCGTCTCGGTGAGCTCGATCTCCAGCTTCGCCGGCGAGATTCCGGTCTCCGCGATGACAGCGCTCATCATCTCCGGAATGTTGCCGATGGCGAACTGCGCCGCCGACATGTTGACCGCCAGCATAACGTGGTCGAAGCCCGCCCTGTGCCAGCTGACGAACTGCAGGCAGGCCTTGCGCAGGGTCTGCTCGCCGATCGGGCCGATCAGGCCGTTGCGCTCGGCGATGGGGATGAATTCGTCGGGCGGCACCATGCCGTGCTCCGCGTGCAGCCAACGCACCAGGGCCTCGGCACCGACCAGCTCGCCCGTGGCGATGGAGACTTTCGGCTGGTAATACACCTCCAGCTCATTGGCCTCGATGGCGCCGCGCAGCTCACGCTCGATGAAGCTGCGGCGCTCGACCACCGAATTAAGCTCGGTATCGTAGAAGCGGAAGGTGTTGCGTGCCGCTTCCTTGGCCAGATACATCGCCAGATCGGCGTTCTTCTGCAATTGCTCCGGCGAGTCGGTATCGCTCGGAAACACCGTGATGCCGATCGAGGCGCCGGTAAAAAGCTTGTGCGTGCCGACGTGAATGGGCTCCGCCAGCGAATTGAGGATGCGCTGCGCCTGCACGGTGGCATCGACCGGATAGTTGAGGCCGACCTGAATGAGCGCGAACTCGTCGCCGCCGAGGCGCGCCACCGTGTCCTCCACCCGCACCGCCGCCTTCAGCCGGCGCGCCACTTCGCGCAGCAGGTCGTCGCCGACATCGTGGCCGAGGGTGTCGTTGACGTCCTTGAAGTGATCGAGATCGAGGAACATCAAGCCCACGGTCTCGCCGCTGCGATGGCCGCGGTCGATGCACTGCTTGAGCCGCTCGTTGAACAGGTTGCGGTTGGGCAGGTCGGTCAGCGGGTCGTGGTTGGCGAGATATTCGAGATCGGCGATGGCTTTCAGACGCCGCTCCATTTCATCGCGCAAGGCGCGATTGGCGCGCTCGGTGTCCTCCATCGCCTTGCGGGTCTCGGTGGCGGCATCTTCGGCATTGCGCCGGGCAGCCAGCATGGCCGCTTCCGCATGGTGGCGCTCGACCAGATCGCCGAGCTGGGAACCATATCGTTCCAGCAGTCCACCGGCACTGCGCCGGCGTCCCTGAAGTCCGAGTTTCGCAACCAACAAACATCTCCCGACCGTGACCCGCAGTGCCCCCATGGTATCCCATAGGGCGGTCCCGCCAAGGCAAAAGACCGTGTGGTTTGAGATATGGTGTGGAACAGTCCAAACCACCAAAGCGTGATGGTCATCACCTTAAACCGGCTGTTGACAATTCCTGAATTGATCTATGTCTTTAAAGGGATTTCCTAGGCTTGCCTTGGGGATTTGCAGGGGGATGACAAGGGTACGGATTGGCTCTTGACTTCCGCTCGGGTATCCCCTAAGTTGTTAGTTATCTTACCGAGGGAACTCCCCCAAGGTGACGTCGGAGACCGCAAACTCGGGCAGGGAATGCGGTTGAGGAAAAGGGAGATGTCTAAGTTTCGGGCTGCGAAATCCGGCTATTGAGGAAACTTTCGCTCCGAAGAAGTTTGGGCAGAATATCCCTTGGTTTTGGTAGTTTAAGTCGCTGCGAGGCGACAAACGCGTTGAACACTTGTATCGGAGGATACCGTTATGAAAATGCTTTCCAAGCTCCGCCTGCGCCGTTTCGCCAAGGATGAAGATGGCGCCACCGCTATTGAGTATGGCCTCATCGCCGCGCTCATCGCGGTCGTGATTATTGCCGCCGTGACCACCGTTGGCACCCAGTTGAGCTCCACGTTCGGTACGGTCGGCACCAAGCTGAGCAGCGCCAGCAACTAAGCGCTCGCTTACAGCCTAAGAGGGGCCCCGGTCAGATTGGCCGGGGGCCTTTTTCGTCGCCCTGGCCATATCGCCAATCCGGATAAGATTCTAGTCCCGCCGCCAGATCGACCACAGCGGGTTCTGCTCGACGACCGTAAACGAGCTCCGGATGGTCTCACCGTATATCGCCATGAGCTCGGGAAAGTAACCAATCTCCTCCTTCATGTGCGGCACCACGACCAAGGTGGCGTCGGCCAACATGGCCCGGGGCTCGGGATGCGCTTCGAGCGACAAGTTGCGCCCGACATCCAACCAGGCCGGGACCCCGCGGGGCGGCTCGAGGCCGAAGTGGTAGGGCAGGATATTCATGAAGCCCAGCAGGAAGGGGCGATCCTGTGGCCGGATATGCCGATCGAGGTGGCGCAGCAGATCCTCCTGCATTTTCCACCAGATGCAATGGTTGTCCGAGTCGCATTCCAGGTGCAATGCCGCCATCGTTCGCGGCGGCGCCAGCGGTTCCTCAGGCGGCATTTGCAACGGCCTCAACCTGGCCAGGATATGCGGCGAAAAGACTGCCACCTTGAGCCCGCAAATGGGACGCTCGGGATCCTCGCAATAGGCCAAGGCCGTGCCGTCCCTTTGCGCCGTGACAAAGAACAACGTGCTGATGGTATCGGCGAAGACCATGTAGCAGACCAGTGCCAGTGCCCCCACCGTCGGCCCGACATGGGCCCGCTCGCCGCCCCGTAGCGCCCGCGCGGCAAGGATGATCAGCACCGCGACCGCCAGCGGCCAGGCATTGTCGTGGACCTGGTTCATGGCCAGAAGAGATGCTGTCATGAGACCAGTCACCAGGACGACATTGCTTACCCTGTCCGGCCCGGCCGTTCGGCTGTGGCGCCAATAGGCGATCAGGGAAAGTGCCACCACCGTGAGCAAGGGGACGCCTGCGATGAGATCGTCGAGCGCTTTGCCAGGCCGCAAAAGGCCCACCGATGCCGAGGTTTGGCTGATGTCGGCCAGATAGCCGCCCGCGATGCCCAGCCAGGCGCCGATTGCCACGGATACCGCGGCGGCGATCGCCATGGCCAGCACCGCCAGCCTGCGGTTGCCGGGGGCGTAATACAGCGAGACGATGGCGCCGGCGATGGCGACCGCCGCGAAAGTGACCTTCAGATAGACCAGCAAGACCAGCAGGGCGCCGGCCAGGATGGCTTCGCAGGCCAAGACCGGAGGCCCCGCCGGGCGTCTGCGCTCGACGAACAGTGTCGTGAGCAGAAGCAGCAGAGCGGCGATGGCGACTTTGTTGTAGGCGGCCAGAAACGATACCTGCCCGGGCGGATCGCCGAGCGAGCGTGGCGAAATCACCACCATGACGGCGGTGAACAGGACGAGGCCGGCAAATCCCGCCGCCAGACGCGACTTGAGCAGGGGCAGACCGCAGACGGCCAAGACCGCCGCCGCAATGAAATTGGCGACAATGGGCGAGCGGACATCGAGGCCTATCAGCTCGACGGCCAGCCCCTGAAACAGCCAGTAGGCGGCGCCG
>CAZVDW010000564.1:0-9010 GCA_964625645.1 uncultured Rhodospirillaceae bacterium | reverse complement strand
CCGGGTTCATCGCCACCAGCACGTCGGGCGTATCGCCGGCGGTGAGCACCCGCTGGGCGGAGAAATTGATCTGATAGGCGGAGACGCCAAAGGTGGTGCCTGCCGGTGCCCGGATCTCGGCCGGGAAATCGGGGAAGGTGGCGAGGTCGTTGCCCTGTACCGCGCTGGCCAGCATGAACTGGCTGCCGGTGAGCTGCATACCGTCACCGGAGTCGCCGGCGAAGCGGATCACCGCCGATTCCCACGTCTCCTCTGCCAGCACCGGCGTAATGCCGGTGTCCTCGGCGATCGCTGCCATGTCTGTTCCGTGTTAGTGACCGCCAGTTAGGCGTAAAGCCATACCTAGAGTCGGCCGGGGCAGAATGCAAGCGGATAGCCTTGGGTTCGCGCGAATTTGAGCGCTTTGCCGCGAGCAATTGCACCATCGGCCCGCATGCTGTTCACTGCGGTCACGAAACGACACCGGAGAAGCCCATGGAAGCGAGCGAAATCGAAGGCGCGGCGGAGGCGCTTCTTGCCTCACGCACCACGCATCGGCGCCTGGCCGCCCTGCCCGAGGGCGTGCAGCCGCGGACGCCCGAGGACGGCTATGCGGTCCAGGATGCGCTCATCGCCGCCTTGGCCCAGCCGTCGCCCGGCTGGAAGGTCGGCGGCACCAGCCCGTTGGCGCAGGAGATGCTGAAGCTCGACGAGCCTTTCGCCGGCCGCTTGCTGGAGCCCTTGTGCCACGACGCGCCGGCCGCACTTTCCGCTGACGGCTTTTTCATGCGCGGTATCGAGGTCGAGTTCGCCTTGCGCCTGGGCCGTGATCTCGATGCGGCCGGCGCGCCCTGGGACCAGGAGAGCGTGGCCGCTGCCGTGGCCGCGGTTCACCCGGCGATCGAGGTCGTCGATTCCCGCTTCGACGACTGGTTGTGCGTCGGCACGCCGAGCCTTATCGCCGACAATGGCTGCCACGGCAGCCTGGTGCTCGGGCACGGCATCGAGGATTGGCGCGGCTTCGACCTGGCCGCGGTCGGCACGGAGCTGTGGATGAACGGCGAGCGCCTGACCACGGGCTCCGGCGCCGCCGTCATCGGCCATCCGCTGGCGGCGCTGGCCTGGCTGGCGAACCTCTGCCTGCGCCGCGGCGGCCAGCTCGGCGCCGGGCAGATCATTTCCACCGGCTCGACCTGCGATGCGCTGGGTTGGGCCGAGGCCACCGACCGCATCGAGGGCCGTTTCGGCGAGCTCGGCTCGGTCGGCGTGACATTCACCTGAGCACCATAGGATCCCCTGCCATGGCAAGCCGCTGGAAGAACCGCCCCGAGGGGGCCAATTGGGGTGAGTTCGGCGACGACGACCAGCTCGGCCGGCTCAACCTGCTGACCCCGGCAAAGGTGCGCCAAGGGGTCGACGAAGTACGCGAGGGCATCACCTTCTGCCTCTCGCTGCCGCTCGACTATCCGGGCGGCAGCGTGCTCAACCCGCGCCGCCGGCCGCCACGCCTGGCGGCGACCGTGCGCGAGGGGCGCGCCAATTACGTCTACCCCATGAGCCTGGAAAATCCCGAGCACAGCGACGTGGTCTGCGACGACACGGTGCTGCTCACCCTGCAGTATTCGACCCAGTTCGACAGCCTGGCCCATGTCGGCGGCATGTTCGACGCCGACGGCGACGGTGAGCCCGAGCCCGTCTTCTACAACGGTTGGCGCGGCGGCGAGCATGTCCTGGCGCCGGCCGACGAGGGCATGATCGAAGGCGTCGCCGCCGAGCGCCTCGGCATCGAGAACATGGCGGCGCACGGGGTGCAGGGCCGCGGCGTCATGATCGACCTCGAGCGCCATGTCGGGCGGAAGCGCGAATGGATCGATCACGCGCGCCTGATGGCGATCCTCGACGAGGACGGCGTCGAGATCGAAAGCGGCGACATGGTCTGCCTCCATACCGGCTTCGCCGACCTGCTGCTGGAGATGGGCGGCGAGCCCGACCAGCGCGTGCACGACAGCTGCGCCGTGCTCGACGGCCGCGACCCGGCGCTCTTGCAATGGATAACCGACAGCGGCATATCGGTGCTCATCGCCGACAACTACGCCGTCGAAGGCCTCCCCGCCAAGCCGCCGGCGCCGCCGGGTCCCTACGCGGCGTTGCCGTTGCACGAGCACTGTCTGTTCAAGCTCGGCCTGCATCTCGGCGAGCTTTTCCATCTCGGCCCGCTCGCCCTCTGGCTGCGCCAGCATGGCCGCACCCGTTTCCTGCTTACTGCCTCGCCGCTGCGCCTGCCGGGCGCCGTCGGCTCGCCGGTGCCGGCGCTGGCGACGGTCTAGGACACCGCGCTGGTATAGGTCGCGAGGTCGAAATAGTCGCGCCAGACGGCGATCTTGCCGCCGCGCATCTCGAAAATGCCGGCGCAGGGCAGATCGACGCGCTTGTCGCCGATGCGCGTGCGGTCGATACGCTCCGTGACCACGGTGTCGCCCTCGGAGAGGACATTGGTGATCTCCCAATCGGTCTCCGACCAGTTGGATAGAAAGCCGCCGATGAAGGCGGTCAGGTTCTCGTGCCCTGAGACGGGCTCGAGCATCATGTTGTGGTAGACGCCATCCTCCGTGAAGTAAGAGACCAACTCGGCCACGTCGAGATTTGACCAGGCGGATATGAAGTTGCGGACGACTCTCTCGTTGTTCGACATAACCCGGTGCGGCTTGTGCTCATTCTCCGCCAAGGCGGCCTTGGAGCCGACGGCCAGGATGGCGCCGGCTGCGGCGGCGGCAGTGAGAACGTGGCGGCGCGACGTGGTCTTTGCTTCGTGGGACATTTTGCGGGAATTCTCCTCTTAGACTGTCGTCGGCGGCGACGCTCGGGCGCCGCCGGTCGATGGGGGACAGGCGGGTTGGCTTATACGCTTGTTCAAAGACAGAGCACAACGAGAATTGCAGCACAAAACGTCGGAAGCCGCGGAGCCGGCGCGCCGTCAGGCGACTTTGAGCATCGGCGCGCCGGTGCCGGCGATGGTGACGGTCTAGCCGCTACTCCGCGAAGGCGCCGGTGTAGGTGGCGAGGTCGAAATAGTCGCGCCAGACGGCGATCTTGCCGTCGCGCATCTCGAAGACGCCGGTGCAGGGGAGGTCGACGCGCTTGTCGCCGATGCGCGTGCGGTCCATGCGCTCCGCCATGACGATATCGCCGTCGGCGACAATGTTGATCACTTCCCACTCGGTCTCCGACCAGTTGCCGACGAAGCCGCCGATGAAGGCTTGCAGGTTCTCGTGCCCCGAGACCGGCTCGAGCATCATGTTGTGATAGATGCCGTCCGCGGTGAAGTAGGTGACCAGCTCGGCCGGGTCGAGGTTGGACCAGGCCGCGATGAAGGCGCGAATGATGCGCTCGTTGTTCGACATGGCACCTCCTTCATGATGTTCGGCCAATGCCGCGCTCGGGGCGGAGGCGATGGCCGCCGCGGCGCCAAGCGCCGTCATGGCGAGAACTTGGCGTCGCGAAGTCGTGGCAGTTGTATCAGACATGGGCGTTCTCCGGAGAAGGACAAAGTGGCTTTTGATGCTGTGGCGTGTCGCCTTGACAACCTGCCAGGGGGCAATCGACCCTGTGGGTTGGCAGGGATGCCACAGAAGTTTTACACTAGAGAATTATACACTAGCGTATGGTATTTCCGCAATGCAAGAATCCGGCTTCGAACGCAATCTCGGCTTTCTCTTGGGTGATGTGGCGCGGCTTACCCGCACCGCCTTCGACAGGCGCGTGCAGCCGCTCGGGCTGACCCGCTCACAGTGGTGGGTGCTGACTTATGTTTTCCGCGACCAGGGCCTGACCCAGTCCGAGCTGGCCAACCACCTGGAGCTGGGCAAGGTCGCGATGGGAAAGCTGATCGACCGCCTCGAGGCCAAAGGCTGGCTGGAGCGCCGACCCGACCCGATGGATCGCCGCATCAGGCGCATCTACCTCATGGCTGCTGCCGAGCCCTTGCTGGAGGCCATGCGCGAGCCGTCCCAGGACCTCTACGGCATGCTCGTCGCCGGCCTGTCGCATGCCGATCAGGAGCGCTTGGTCGATATGTTGGTGGCGCTGCGCCAGAACCTGCTCGACGACGCCGCGCGCTAAGGTCAGTCGGCTATCTTGATCATCAGCTTGCCGAAATTGTCGCCGCTGAACAGGCGCAGCAGGGTCTCGGGGAAGGCGTCGATGCCGCCTTCGACGATGTCCTCGCGGCACGTCAGGCGGCCATCGGCGCGCCAGGCGGCCATGTCCTCGAGCATGGCGGGCCACTTGTCGCGATAGTCGAAATAGATGAAGCCCTGGATGCGCAGGCGCCGCGGCACGCAGAAGATGACGTTGCGCAGCGCATCGAGCGGACCGGTGGCGTTGTATTGCGAGATGGCGCCGCACAGCACCAGGCGGCCGAACTCCCTCATATGCGCCAGCGCGGCATCGAGCGTCTCGCCGCCGACATTGTCGAAAAACACGTCGACGCCGTCCGGGCAGGCGCGCCTGATGCCCTTATGCAGGGCCTCGTCCTTGTAGTCGATGGCCGCATCGAAGCCGAGCTCTTCGGTCAGATAGCGACATTTTTCAGGCCCTCCCGCGATACCCACGGCACGGCAGCCCTTGATGCGTGCGATCTGGCCGACATGGGCGCCCACCGAGCCCGCCGCGCCCGACACCAGCACGGTCTCGCCGGCCTTGGGCTGGCCCACTTCCATCAGGCCGCAATAGGCCGTGAGCCCGGCAATGCCTAGCGTGTTGAGCCAAAGCGGATCCGGGCCCAGATCGCGGTCGGCCTTCATCAGGTCGCTGCCGTCGCTGACGGCGTATTCCTGCACCCCGCCCATGCCGGCGACAAGGTCGCCCGCGGCAAAGCCGGAGTTCCTCGACTCCACCACCTCACCGACGGTGAGCGCCCGCATGACATCGCCGAGCTTGAGCGGCGGCACATAGGAGGGCCGGTCGTTCATCCAGCCGCGCATGGCCGGATCGACCGACATATAGGTGTTCCTGACCAGCACCTCGCCATCGCCCGGCTCGCCGACGGGCTCTTCCGTGTGCTGCCAATCGCCGGGCTTCGGCAAGCCCTGCGGCCGGGCGGCAAGACGGATCTGACGGTTGATCGGCTGGTTCATGATGTTCTCCGGATGTCCATGTGGTTAGTGCGAAGGCATGCGATCGGGATTCCGAGACAGTCGAACATCGAGACTCAAACCGAGCGTGGCGAACGCCGCGTCAAGCTGATCCATGCGGCTCGCATGCTTCAGGTCGAGCAGGCGCTCGACGGTATTCGGGCGGGCGTGAAGCCGTCTTGCCAGCTCCGCCTTGCGGACTTTCTCCTCGCGCATCGCTTGGTAGAGCAGCACCTTTGCGGCGACCAGAGTCGGAAGCGCCACCGTCGCCTGGCCGCCCGCTTCGGAAGGTGGCGGAACGTCCTCGCGGCGCGTGATGCGCTCTGCGATGGCAATCTCCAGGATATCGACGGCGTTCAGCAGGGCATCCTCTTCGTCTTCGCCAATGGCAACTGCCTCGGAGAAATCCAAGAACTGAAGAAGGATCGTGTCGTTATCGTCTTGCTCCATCGAGACAGGATATTCGAGCATGAGTCGCTCTCCGTTCGAACGCTTCCACATTGGTGTCACAGATCCACATCGAGGGTCTTTTTGATTTTTTCCAGCAAGCCTTTGCCGATTTCCTTGTTGCCATGATACGGCACTATGATGCGCCGCTCTTCCCGAGTGACCAGATGATGCCCGCCTTTGCGGGGCTCAATGGTGCAACCCGCACGGCGAAGCTTACGGAAAAGCTCTCTGGCGCGCATCGCAGCCTCGCATCACGTCATGATGACGGAGTTATTACACATAACTGTGTAGAATTCTATTGCTCTCTTGTTACGTGGCGGAGACTCGATATTGCGTCACCACCTCAGGGCCGGGATGGCGCGGTCAGGGGTGATGGCGTGTTCGGCGCAGAGGGCTTCGATGCGCTCGGGCGGCGCCAGCTCGCCCCAAGTAATCCCTAGCGGCTCGGCGAGGATGCCGCCGAGCACCAGCACAGTCTCAAGGCCGAATGCCGCGCCGCCGGCGATGTCGGTCTCCAGACTGTCGCCGATGGCCCAGACCCTCTCGCGCGGTGTGCCGTCGAGCAGGGCGAAGCAGGCCTCGTAGACCGCGGCGTGGGGCTTGCCGAAATAGTGCACCGGCCCGCCCAGCGCCACATAGAAGTCCGCCAGCGCGCCCGCGCAGAGCACCCGCTGGCCCGAATGGCGCACTACCACGCGGTCGGGATTGGTGCAGACCATGGGCAGCGCGCTCGCCGCCGCGGTGCTAAGTGCCGAATGGTATTTGTCGAGCGGATCGTCGTCGTCTTCGATACCGGTATTGAGCAGAAAATCGGCCTCGTCGACGGGCACGGCGCTGTAGTCCAGGCCGTCGAGCAGGTTGGCGTCGCGCGCGGGGCCGAGATAGTGATAGCGGCGGCCGAGGCCGGCGAAGTCGCCCTCGCGCGCTACCAGGGCCTGGCGGCTGGCCTCGCCCGACGAGACGATGCGGTCGTAGAACTCGTCGCCGATGCCCATGCCGGCCAGGCGCTCGGCAACCATTCCTTCGCGCCTCGGCGCGTTGGACAGCAGGATGATACGCTTGCCGCGGGCACGCAGCTCGGCCAGGCATTCGCGGGCGCCGTCGTAGGGCGCGGTGCCGTCCATCACCACGCCCCAGAGATCGAGGATCAGGGCGTCGAAGCGCTCGGCGATATCACGGACGCGCTGGTGGCTGGCGATGCTCATGTCGATGGCGCCGCGAAGACTGGCGGCACGGTGACAAGCGGCACCGGCCCGGCGCTGAGAATGCCGTCGCGGATGGTGATCGGCACCGTGACCAGCGGGCGCGGGTCGTCCGCTGTGGTTTCGGCGAACAGGGCCAGGGCGATCTTGGCCGCCGTGGCGGCATCGCGGGCCATGGCGCCGGCCGCTTCGAAGCCGTCGATCAAGGCGTCGTGGCCGCGAACGCCCGCCTGCAGGGTGACCAGCGGCCGTAGCGCGGCGTCGAGCGCCAGGGTCCCAGCCGCCTCGATCTCCAGCGCCCCCCAATAGAGCGTCAGGCGATGCGCCTCGATGGTGCCGCCGGCATCGCGCCAATGGGCGGCGGAGGCACCGTCGAGACGCTCGGGCACGGGGCCTGCCAGCGTCGTGTCCGCTCGCAACAGCCGAATCTCGCGCCCCAGCACCCCGCCGCTGCCCTCTGGCAGCAGGATGGTGTCGGCGATGACGACCGTATCCAGGGTGCCGGGCGTTGCCGGGCGGCGGGCGTGGGCTTGCAGGGCAGCCACCAGAACGCTGGCGAGCGCGCCCTCGAAGCCGATTTGTAAATTGCGGATATCGGCCGAAAGCTGGCCGGGCTGGTACACGGAATCGAGCGTCAGGCTGGCGCGCGCCGACTCGGCGTCGGCTTCCAGCACCAGCGGCTGCGAGGCCTCGGGCGACAGCGTTATGCGATGCTGCCCCTCAAGCACGGCGATGTAGTGACGCAGGTCCCAGGGCTGGACATGGATGTGCACCAGCTCGCCCTGCCATTGCCAGGGCAGGGAGGCTTGCGGGCGCGCCAGCACCGGTGCCATGAGCTCGGTGCTCAGGCGATAGGGATAGCCGAAGGTTCGCTTCCGGTCGAAGGCGGCGACCCAGCCGCTGCCCTGCCAGTCCGCCACCGCGGCGTCGACCTCGCTCTCGGCCCGGCCGGCCAGATGGAACCAATAGCCCGTATAGCCGATGGCCCCGAGGGCGAGACAGGCGTAGGCGCCGATCAGCAGCCTGGGCATGGACTTGGCATTGGCTCAGCTATGCCACTTTGCCGTGGCAGTGCTTGTATTTCTTGCCCGAGTCGCAGGGGCAGGGCTCGTTGCGTCCGACCTTGCCCCAGCCCGCGGGATCGCGCGGGTTGCGCGCGGATGCGGCGCCGCGCCGCCTGGCCGGTGCGCCAGCGCCCCCGGCGCCGGCCGCCGCGGGCTCGCGTTCGGGCTGGGCGGCTGCCGGCGCCGCCAGCGGTGCCGGCTCGGCACGCAGCTCGACATGGGCGAGGGTGGCCGTGACCACCTCGCGGAAGCGCGAGAGCATGGCGTCGAACAGCTCGAAGGCCTCGCGCTTGTATTCGTTGAGCGGGTCGCGCTGGGCATAGGCGCGCAACCCGATGCCCTGGCGCAGATGGTCGAGCGACAGCAGATGGTCCTTCCATTGCTGGTCGAGCAGTTGCAGCATCAGGCTCTTCTCCGCCTGGCGCATCAGGTCGGGGCCGAAGCGTGCGGCCTTCTCGGCCATGCGGCGTTCCACATGGTCGAGGATGCGCACGTGGATCTCCTCGTCCGCAATGCCTTCCTCCTTGGCCCAGGCCTCGATGGGCAGGTCGAGCCCGAACAGGCGCAGCACTTCCTCATGCAGGCCCTTGGTGTCCCAGGCCTCGGCATAGGCCTTCTCGGGAATGAATTGCGGCACCATGTCCTCGACCACCTGCTCGCGCATTTCCGCGACCGCGTCGGCAACGCTGTCGGTCGCCATCAGGTCGATGCGCTCGGCATAGATCACCTTGCGCTGGTCGTTCATGACGTCATCGAAGCGCAGCAGGTTCTTGCGGATATCGAAGTTGTGCGCCTCGACCTTCTGCTGTGCCTTCTCCAGCGCCTTGTTGATCCACGGGTGGATGATGGCCTCGCCGTCCTGAAGACCCAGCTTGCGCAGCATCAGGTCCATGCGCTCGGAACCAAAGATGCGCATCAGGTCGTCATCCAAAGAGAGGAAGAACTTGGAACCGCCGGGGTCGCCCTGCCGGCCTGAGCGGCCACGCAATTGATTGTCGATGCGTCGGCTTTCGTGGCGCTCGGAGCCGATCACGAACAGGCCGCCACCCTCGATCGCAGTGTCGTGTCCGGACTGAACTTCATCTCGAATCTTAGCTTCTGCGCTATTTCTTTTTTGTTCACTTTCAATGCCTTCCAGCTCATTCTTGATGCGCATTTCGACATTGCCGCCAAGCTGAATATC
>CAZVDW010000563.1:0-4009 GCA_964625645.1 uncultured Rhodospirillaceae bacterium | reverse complement strand
CGGTCATCGTTGTAATAGCCCATGTCAAGCACCGCCTTGGTATTGCCCGAGCCGTACCCGTTGCCAAGACCGAAGGGGAGCAACGCACCGAGATATTGCCCCGCGGCCTCCATCCCAGTCGGCACTTCACCGCTGTAAATCCCGAGGTCGATGAGTTTCTGATAACCGGCACGGACTGCGCTGACGTTGTTCAGATCCACGCCGATTCCGAGGAGAGAGCTGATCGGGGTCGGGTCGAACATCTGCACTGCTCCAAGCAGGGCCTCGCCATACTCGCCGTACGGAATCGCGCCTTCGACCGGCCGATTGAACAACTGCGTCGCTGGGTCCGAGCCGTACCAGCTGGAGCCGTAATCGATGAGGCCGAGGCTGCTTGCAAGACCATCCATTCCGGCAGTGGGCAGGAAGCCGTCAACGCCACCGACGCTTGGGATACCTCCGCCGCCATAGTTGGCTGCCATCTGCTGCAAGACGGGGCTCAACATGTTGCTGATCTGCCCTGGTATCGAGGCCGTGCCGCCGCCCGTGGCCGCGCTGGCATAGTCCTGAAAGACCTGCGTCCCGGCTGGTCCTTGCCAAGCATCGGGGGCGGTCGAACCGCCAGCAGTCCCGCCACCACCACCAGCCGGCGGTGTCGCGGGCGGGCCCATCGCGGGCTCGAACCACAAATGCTCGCCGCCTGTCTGACCGTAAGTCGATATGTCGCCCTCGTACGGCCGCACAGCGCCCGTCATCGGCCCTGTGGCCGGTGCGGGTGGCGGCGCTGCCGTCGCCATCTCCGGTACCTGCCCGTCGAGCCCAAGGGCTTGCGCCAGTGGTGAGCCGAACATACCCAGCAAGAGCTGTTGCGGGTCGGGTGCCGGCAGCGGCTGCGGCTGCTGTGGCGCCTGGCTGTCGGCAAAGCTCTGGATTCCGCTGTTGATGGCCGCGTTCACCGCCTGTGTCGAGGACAGCGCTTGGCCACCAAAGGCCGGGAATGGCCCGCCGTCGGCCATGCTCTCCCAAGCGAGATCGTAGGTGGGCCCAAGCGCAGTCGAGGCAGGATTCCACCAGGTTCCCTGGCCGCCCGGGCTCACATAGTCTTGATCCCACCAATGCAAGACGCTGCCGAAGGCGCCGTAGGGGTCGTAGGTGTCGCTGAGGCTACCACCCTGCCGGTCCCGGTACGCAAGTGCCCGCAGCAATTCGGCATCCGACATCCCCGCTTCGAACGGATTGTCCCCGCGTGTCAGCATCGGGCCCGGCTGATACTGCGCCGGGTCGAGACTTGGTCCCGCCCTGCCCTCGTTCTTGCCGTAGTTCGTCCAGTGATGAAGCGCCAGCGTTGCCGGCGACCAAGCGATACCTTGCCGCGCCCACCATCGTGCGTCCTCGGTGTCGCCGGTCAGGTTCTCGATACCCGCTGCCACGCCTGGATTTGCTTCCAAATAGGCGAGTGCCGCATCTGCGTGGTCCTGGCTCACAGGTGCGGTGCCGGGCGACCAGGCTAGGCCTTCCGGTGCGGCTTGATAGCTGTAGTCGCTCGGTGTCGTGCTGGCATTGGTCCAGGGCAAGGACTGGTTTTCACTTTCGTAGTCGCGCAACCAACCCATGAAGGCGGCGACGGTGCCCGCGTCGTCCTCACCCTCAGGCATCGCAAAATTCATCATCGTGATCGTATTCCCCCGCTTGGGTGGTCAGTGCGTGACCGGGCGCCAGCCCTTGATAAATTGCTGCGCCTCGGCAACTTGGCCGTCGGTTATGCCGCCAGTTTCCCAAAGGTCGTCGCGGAGGGCCTTCGCCAGCGGAAACCCGCCATCGGCCGCGATGCACACGAAGGCGTAGGCTTTGACCGTGCTCGGTTCAACGCCACAACCCTGGACGTAGAGCCGCGCGAGATTCCATGCAGCCAGGCCGGAGCCTCGCTTCGCCGCGAACTCATACCATTGCCGAGCCTTCCCGATATCGGGCGCACCAAATAGGCCAACCTCGCAGCCCTCGCCGATCGCGCAGGCCGCCGACATCTCGCCGTGGTCCGAAGCGAACAGCAGCCAGCGCTTGGCTCGTCCCACGTCTCGCTCGATGCCCTTGCCGTGCAACAGCATCCAACCGAGGCAAGCAGCGGACACCGGACAGCCCTGCTCCGCGCCGATGCCATACCAGTGCGCTGCGTATTCGAGAATATCGCGCCGAGACGCCTCGATGAGGTCCGTTGGACAGCCGTCCAGCAATTCGCCGGCTCTCTCCGCCAGCTGCTCAGCTCTTTGTGCGCAGGCTAACGCCGCTGTCGGCACGCCGGACATGGCGAGAGATTCAAGTCGCTCGGATTCTTCCGCCACCTGATCGATTTCCGGGATCCCGCTGGATGATTTTCCGCTGTCATCGGGCGGGCTGATGGGGACGGCCGTTGCCGCAATGCTCGGCTGCTGCCTCGGTTGCTGCTCTTCGCTGGTATTCATGCCGCCTTCTCCTCGAGGCCGCTGGCTACGTAATCCAAGAGCCAACAGGCATCTGCTTCGTGGCTGTTCTGCACGTCCCATCCCCGGGCCCGTGCTGCCGCTATCGGCTTCTCTGCGCCGAACACGTTGGCGTGCTTTTTGATGGTGCTGACATTGACCGCGACGATGCCGATCTCGCGCACGTAGGCGACCAGTTCGGCTTGCACGAGAAAGCCTGCCAGGGTAACGCTGCCCGATCCACGGAAGATGGGTTTCTCGATCGCTATCAGCTCGGGCTGGTGATCATCCACCATGTCGCAAAGCCAGGCATGGAAGGCCCACCAACGGGCGGCGCGGTCCGTTGCCGAGAAGTGGATTGTGCCCCACGTCTCAGGACCGTCGGTGCCATAGGCCCAGCCAGTTGCGGCGGCGGTGTCCAGACTCAAGATACCGGGCACGGCGGGCACCCTCAGTGCCCTGTCTTCTTTGATATTGGAGTTGTCGCCTCAGCCCGTTCGATGCGCTGTGCGATGCCTTCCATGGTCCTGCTCAGCAGGTCCATGGCCTCACTACTTTGCGCTGGCGGGTGAGCCGCATCGGGGCTCCCGACACCGGTCTCGGCAGGTATTCCCCCGGTCATGAGGTCATACTGCTTGATGAGTTCGACCGCGGCGCTGACAACCGCCTTGAGGTCGGCGGCACTGACCGTCGAGATGTCTAGGCCTTTCAACATCTCTCGCGCCTTGTCGAGCGCAAGGCCGCCAATTTCGCCGAACTTGGCCGCGAGTTTTGTCCTCTCTATCGCGGCTTCGCTGGCAGCATCTTGGAGCGCTAGGGTCGTCACGTTGGCGTCAAACTCTTTTGCCCAGGTGACCCAGCTACCCGTTTTGCACCATTTCGCTAGTGTGACGAGAGCCGGTTTTCTGTAGCCCTCGGCGTAGCAAGCCTCGCGAAGCCTACGGAGGGACCGCTTGTTCCCCATCTCGGCGTAGAGCTGGAACGCTTCGTCAGGAGCCGGCAAACGACGCTTGCCGGTCGACGAAGTGGATTTTTCGGACTTGGTCATGTTGCTTCTCCGAGATCGAGTATCTCTATGCAGCCTTTTCGTAGTAACGGCCTGTGGCTCGGTCATAGGCGAGCGTTACGCTGCCGACCTTGCCGACAGCCTTGAACCTCACCTTGCGAACGTGGATTTCTGCATCCGGCGGCTCTCGCGTCGGGTCGCGATGCACCACGACGCCAAGGTCTGCTTTGTTCACCCAGTTGGCTGAACCCGAAATGTCGTAAAGCGACGGCACCGGAAACTTGCCTTCCTCGCGGCGCATTTTCGCCGGGTGGGCTATGAACCAGACATGGACGCCATGCCGCTGCGCGAAGCGCTTCACTTTGCCAAGCACCTGAGAGACGTACTCCGTCTCGCTCATGCTGGCTGGCCGGCGGTGCTCAAGCTCGTTGTACGGATCGATCACCAGGCCGCGCACGCCGTAGCGCATCACCGCCCCGCGCGCCGCCTCCAGCAGCCAGTCCATGGTCGGCGCCTCGTCATCGGCCCGGACCAGGTAGAAGTGCTCGCGCAGCCATGCGATGGCCTC
>CAZVDW010000562.1:0-5606 GCA_964625645.1 uncultured Rhodospirillaceae bacterium | reverse complement strand
GGACTTGGATCTCGGTGCCCGCGTGCTCGAGCGACGCATCCTGGAAGCCGACGGCCGGGTCCTGCATGCCCATGGCGCGTCCTACACGACGCAAGGCCGGTTGGCCGAGACCTGGGTCGGCCTGATCGACGGCGGTACCATCGAGCGCCAACCGCGGAAACGTGTCACCTATGACAATATCGGCCGCGCGCTGGAGATCGAGCGGCTTACGGCCGGCGGCGCGGTGGCCACGGAATTCGCCTATGACGCAAATGGCATGCTGAGCGCCATTCAGAATGGCGAAACGCTGGTGGAGATCGGCCACGACGCGGCAGGGCGCGTCAGCATGGTCGATGTCGCCGGCTTCGGCAGGGCTGGCCTGTCCTATTCGGATTCCGGCGGCTTGAACTCGATTGCTTCTGTGTCCGGCATTGTCGAGACGCGCGAGGAGGATTGGCTGGCCGGGCAGACGGTGCTGAGCGAACAGGATGGCGTTGAGGAAATCGCCCGCACCACGGTCGAGCGCGACCGCTTGCAGCGCCCGCGCCGCATCCGGGTATCCGAAAGCGGGCCGCGCATGGACTGGTCGCTCGAGTGGGACGATCGGTCGCGTCTGACGCGTCTGCGCAATGGCGATACCGTGTTGGCGGAAATGGCCTACGATGCCGCCGGCCGGTTGACCTCGCGCCGCTATTTCGACGCCGGGGCCGTGACCTATGCCTATACGGCCGATGGCTATGTGGCCGCCGACGCCATCGGCAACCGCGCCGAGGCGGATGTCGACGCCATGGGGCGCCTGACGGCGGTGCGCTATTTTGCCGGCGGTGCTGCTGAGCCCACGAGCACGCTCAGCTTTACCTATGATGCGCTTGACCGGCTCGTTGCGCACGAGCGCGATGGCTGGCGCTGGTCGCGGAGCTTCGATGGCCTTGGCCATGCCGCCGGCGACAGCATGGGCGATGATGGGCGCCAATACGCGCTGGCCCGGAACGCGGATGGCCAATTCGGCACCCACTACGATGATCGCGGCAGGTTGGTGGCCGTGACCCTCGGCGCTACCGCGCTCGCTCTCGATCACGACGGCGCGCGGCTGACGCGACGCCTTTCCGCGCGCGGCGAAACCCTCTTGACCGTAAGCCACGAGACCGGACCGCGCGGCCGGTTGCAGGCCTACGAAGTGGACGATTTCGAGGCCCGTATCGAGCGCGATGCCCGCGGCAGGCTTGTCTCCGGCGCCGTGCCGCTTCCCGGCGGTGTCGGCGAGCTGGCCATGGCCGAGTTCGCCTATGCCTATGATGCCAATGGCAACCGCACCGCAAGCAAACTCGACCTGTTCCGCGCCGCGATCGTGCCGCGCGAGAGCTATGGGCCGGCAAGCATGGACGGCGCGCCTGTCGTCTACGATGCCAATGGCGCCATCATTGCCATCGGCGATGCCGTATTCGAGCGCGCGCCCGGCGGTAAGCTTACGGCCTATCGCAATGACGCCAAAGGCATCGCTATCACCTACCGTCGCGATGCCCTGGACCGCGTCGTCGAGCGGCGTTCCGGAGATGTGCTCACCACCTTCCTGTGGGACGGTGACTTGCTCGTCAGCGTGTTCGAGACCGGTGCTCCATCGCGCGAATACATCTATGACGCTGCCGGGCGCCTGTTGGGCGCGGTGGTCGGCGGCGAAGCCCTGCTCGCTGTCACGGCGCCGGATGAGAGCCTGCTGGCGCTGGTCGACGGCACGGGCGACATCCGCGAGCGCTACCACTACGGTCCCTTCGGCGAGACCTATTCGCACGGCCCGCCGCCGCAAGGGGCGCGTCTGTTCGCGGGCATGCTCTACGACGCGCAAGCCGGGCTCTATCTCACGGCGGGCCGCAGCTATATGCCGCGCCTGGGCCGGTTCCTGTCGCCCGAGCCTTTCGGGCCTTTCGTGGCGTCGCACCCTTACGCCTATGCTCTCGACGACCCGCTGTCGTTCCGCGACGTACAGGGCGCCGTGGCGGTGGTTCCCATCGCCATCGCGGCTGCCGAGGCGGCCGATGAATACGGCGAAGAGCTGGGAGAGGCTGTCGACAAGGGAACCGAAGCGCTTGATGACGTCAGCAACCAGATTGCCGGCGTCGAGCCCGAGGATGAGGATGGCGGCTCGGCTAACGGTGGCCGCGCCGGCGGCGGCGGTAGCCCCGATGCCGGCTGGGCGCAACCCGGTGGCGGTGAAAGCGAGTCCGACGAAGGCAGTTGGTGGAACCCGTTCTCAGGCCCCAGCGACGAGGAGCTGGCGCGGCGTGCCGAACAGCAGGCGCGCGAGGAGGCCTGGCGTCGCGAGCGGACCGAAGACGCGCTCGAAAGGGGCCGGGAGCGTCGCAGGCGCATCGCTGAAGTCGATGCCCGCACGCAGGCGCGCAAGCGCAATCTGGCGGAAGCCTTGCGCCGCCTGCCGCCCGAAGTCGCCAGGCAGTGGATCGAGGAGATGCTGATCCAATTGCCATCCGACGCCGGCGACCTGTTGCCGCCGCTTGGGGGCGCGCGCGGACCGACGCCGCTCGGTGGCGAGCAGGGCGATCCGCACGGCTTGCTGCGTGATGTCCTGCACGACCTGGATCAACAGGACCCGGACGGCGGCTCGCGGGTGCGTGACCTCTATGCCGGCTATCTCGGCGACGATCCCACCGCGACCAGCGTTCCCGTTCCCGGGGCCGGCGGCAGCACCCACAATCCGGGCGCCGCGACCCGGCCGCCAGGGCAGGGTAACGGCAATCCCGGTGGCACGTCCGGCAGCCTGCCGCTCGCCGGCCCCATGGCCCAGGCGGATGACGCCTTGAGCGGTGCTGGCGGGTCGCCGCCACCGCGGCGGCCGGGCGGTCTCAGCGGAGGGCTGTTCTGAGATGCGCCGCTGGCTGACCGCATTGGGACTGTGTTTGGCCGCGTCTGCCGTGGCGGCCGAGCCGGTAACGGTCAGCGTGACCAGCGAGCCCGTCGGCGCCGAAGTCGTGGTCGGCAACGTCGTGCTGGGCCTGACGCCGCTCGACGTCAACGCCGAGTCAGGCGAGACGCTCGCCCTCGTCGTGCGCATGAGCGGGCGGCAGACAGCCGAGGAAACTGTCGCGGTCACGGGGCAGGACCTCTCGCTTCATCTCGACCTGCAGCCCGCTCGCGGCCGTATCACCGTGACCGGCACCGGCGATCCCGAGGTCGCCTATGATGGCCGCGTCAGCCTGCGCGAGGCGTTGCTTTACGCCCGTGGCGAGCGCGTGCCGCGCGGTGCCGATCGTGGCTTCGTGTCGGGAGAGGTCGGCGCCGGGCATGGCGACGATATCGTCTTCGACGCCGAAGCCTTTGCCGGCGCGCGCTATCTTTTGCTTGGTGGGGCATTGCCGGCGCTCGACGATAACGGCGACCATCTGATCGGGCCCGGCCGGCAGTTGACCATCATGCCGGCCGAGCGTGCCATGGTCGCGGGCGCCGGCTTGACGCTGGGGCCCGGCACGGCGCTTACCGGCCTGTCGCTGGACGGCTTCGATATGGGTGTGGCCGCGCGCGGCTTCGGCGAGGTGGATATCGCCGAGGTCGCGGTTCTGTCCGCCATGGTCGGCATCGACGCGGGCGACGGCGCGCACGCCATTCTCGACGATGTCGCCGTTGCCGCCGTGCTGGCGCCACGGCTGGCGACGGGCGGCGGCATCATAGAAGGGCAGGTGAGCGAGCGCGACATTGGTGACCCGGAGTCCCTGACCCTGGTGCTCGATCCGCCGGGCGAGCGGGCCAAGCTTCGCTTCACCGGCTGGCAGACCCTGCAGGGGCGGCCTTATCTCTATGTGCGTGAGGACGCGCTCAAGCCCTTGCATGAAGTGCCGGAGCTGGCGGCGGAGAGCTCATCCTTTACTTTTTACCATATCCTTGGCGCCGGCGTCAGCGATCAGGCCTGGGCGATCTATGCCCTCGACGGCAATCCCAACAGTTTGTTCCAGTGGTCGTTTTCGGGCGACGGGTACCGCGAGTTCTGGGAAATGACCCTGCATCGCCCGTTGCGCACCGACAGCATCACCGTGCACCACTGGCCTGACGAGGCCAACCGCCTGCTGCGCTACCGCTTCCAGCTCTACGACCATTTCGCGAATGTGCTGTTCGAGACCGAGGTTGAGACCGACGGCATCAAGGACGTCATCGCTGTCGATCCCGCGCTCGATTTCTTCGCCATGCGGATCGACGTGCTTGAAGCCATCGGCAAGACACCGGCGATCAGCGAGATCGAGGCCGAGGTGCTCGATTCCGTGGCCTATGAGCCGCTTTCCCATTCACCGTGGCAGATCGTCTTTCCGCGCCCCGACCATGGCAGCCGCGCCGCCTTCGAACATAACCGCGCCCTGCATGTGCTCGGTGCGAGCGCCTTCGAGGATGGCACACGCGTTGCCATGCCGGGGCAGATGCTGCGGGCGACGCCACAGCCGAGCCTGCACCTCTATGTCGATACCGAAGACGATGTCGTTGCCGACGACGACCGGCTCAGCTTGCGCGAGGCGATCCTGTTTCTCGATGGCGCGCATAGCCTGACGGCCGCCGAGGCGGAGCTGGTCGAGGGCGAGCCGGGATGGTCGGCAACCATCGAGTTGCTGGTGGACCGCATCGTCTTGCGCGAGCCCTTGCCGGCAATCCGCTATCCCGAGGTTCGCCTGCTCGGCGAGGGCACGCGGCTGGAAGGCCAAGCGAAGTTGCTCGCTTTCGCGGACTGCGCACGGGTTATGCTATCCGGTCTGTCGCTTGCGGGGGCCATCAGTGCGGAGCGTGTCGGCGTGCTCGGCCTCATGGATTCCGTCATGAGCGACTTCGGCGAGGTCGGCGTTTCCGCCGGGACTGCCAAGACGTTCATAGGGCGCAGCCGCTTCAAGCACGGCGAAACCGCCATTGCCAGCGAGGCCGAGCTGCATGTGGTGGAAAGCCGTTTCGCGGCGCTTGCCACGGCAATTCTTGCCTCAAACCGGCGGCCCACCGTTCTGTTCGCCAACCGTTTCCAGGATGTGCCGGTGCCGCTCCACTTGGAACGTGCGGGCGAGGGGGCGGAGACGATCATCGCCGTCGGTAACCGTGCGGAGGGTGAATTGGCGCCCGTCGCCAGGCTCACCGGCGACCAGGATCGCTGGCCACGCAAACGTCCCGGAATGCTGTTGGCCAACACGCCGCCGCGCCTGGGCCTGCCGGCGGATATATTCTCTCTCGAGCGCGCGATCTTCGGCGGCACCGGCCTCATAGACCTGCGGGAGGGGCAGGGACAGGCGGCATTGCGTCATATGGAGTTCGACAGTCAGGACGGCCGCTGCTTTGTCGAGAGGGCCGGCAAGCGTCATCGCCTGATCGGCCTGGCTTTTTTCGCGCTGCTCTATGACACGCCGGTCGACCTGGTGTGCGTCGGGCGCGACGGCGCCGACCGTCGCCAGCTGTTACCGCCGGGGGGTGACGATCTCGCCGCACTGAGCGATAGTGTGGCACTGAGTCATATTTCCGTTTCGGACCATCCTGAGCCGCTTTTGCTGCGCGCCGAGCTGGACGGCTTTCCGCTGGCGCTGCGCAACACGCCCCTTGGCGATGGCCTGGCCGTGCCGGATAGGCGCCCCGGCCGCCGCGCCAAGGCTCTCGGA
>CAZVDW010000561.1:0-2258 GCA_964625645.1 uncultured Rhodospirillaceae bacterium | reverse complement strand
ATTAAACCGTATATCCTGGCCTGCGGCGACCGGCGTTGATCTGGTGCCCGAACCCCACATGTGGTAATCAGCGGCCAACCAGAAGCGATCAGACCACAAAATGCGAGACCTGCCGTGGCAAGCGAATCTCCGCCGGACGTCATAGCCATCGCCTGCGACCACGGGGGCTATGCGTTAAAGACTATACTCGCCGAAGACTTGCGCGATTCGGGCCTGCAAGTGCTCGACCTGGGCACGAATTCGCCCGAGTCCGTCGACTATCCGACCTATGGCAAGGCGGTAGCCGAAGCCTTGCTGGATGGCAAGGCGGGGCGCGGCGTGCTGGTTTGCGGCACCGGCATCGGCATGGATATCACTGCGAATCGCTTCAAAGGCGTGCGCGCGGCAAATTGCCATTGCGCCGAGGTTGCGCGTCTGGCACGCCAGCACAATGACGCCAATGTCCTGGTACTTGGCGGTCGCTTCATCGATGAGGATACCGCGCGCCAGTGCCTGCGCGCTTTTCTTGACACGGAATTCGAAGGTGGCCGGCATCAGCGCCGCGTCGCCATGTTCGACGAATCCTGATCCTACATACGGAATTGCCTTGATGAGCACATCGCCTTCCGCCGCTTGCGAACCCGCCTTCGATACATCCGCCTACCTTGGCGCCGATCCGGAGCTGTTCGGCGCCATCGAGAGCGAGCGCCGTCGCCAGCAGGATCAGGTCGAGCTCATTGCCTCCGAGAACATCGTCAGCGAGGCGGTGTTGGCGGCGCAAGGCTCGGTCCTGACCAACAAATATGCCGAAGGCTATCCGGGGCGGCGCTATTACGGTGGTTGCGAGTTCGTCGATGTGGCCGAGCGCCTGGCGATCGAGCGCGCGCGCGCCCTGTTCGACTGTGCCTGGGTCAACGTGCAGCCCCATTCCGGCGCCCAGGCCAACCAGACCGTGATGCTGGGGCTGCTTAAGCCGGGCGATACGGTGCTGGGCATGTCGCTCGCGGCGGGCGGCCATCTCACCCACGGCGCCAAGCCGAACATGTCGGGCAAATGGTTGAATGCAGTCCAATACGGCGTGCGCGAATCAGATGGGCGCATCGATATGGGCGAGGTCGCGCGCCTGGCGGAGGCGCATCGCCCGGCGCTTATCATCGCCGGCGCCTCGGCCTATTCGCGCGAGATCGATTTTGCCGCTTTCCGTGCCGTTGCCGATTCGGTCGGCGCCATCCTTCATGCCGACATGGCGCATATCGCCGGCCTGGTCGCGGCCGGGGTGCATCCGAGCCCGCTGCCACATGCCCATGTGGTTACCACGACCACGCACAAGACCTTGCGCGGCCCTCGCGGCGGCATGGTGTTGAGCAATGACGAGGCCATCGGCAAGAAGATGGATTCGGCCATGTTCCCCGGTCTTCAGGGCGGGCCGCTGATGCATGTTATCGCGGCCAAGGCCGTGGCGTTTGGCGAAGCGCTGCAACCCGGCTTCGCCGGCTATGCCTGCGCCATGGTGGCCAATGCCCAGGCGCTCGCCGGCACCTTGAAGGCGCGCGGTATCGATATCGTGACCGGCGGCACGGACAACCACATGCTGCTGGTCGACCTTCGCGGCAAGGGCCTGACCGGCAAGGTGGTCGAGGCCGGGCTGGAGCGCAGCGGGCTGACCTGCAACAAGAATGCCGTGCCGTTCGATCCGCAGAAACCCAGCGTGACCTCGGGCGTTCGCCTCGGCAGTCCGGCGGCCACCAGCCGCGGTTTCGGCGTTGCCGAGTTCCGCCAGATCGGCGAGATGATCGGCGACGTTCTCGATGGCTTGGCCCGCAATGGTCCCGAAGGTGATGGCCAGGTGGAGGCGCGCATCCTCGGCGAGGTGCGCGAGCTGTGCCGGCGCTTCCCGATTTACCAGGATAGATAAAGCATGCGCTGTCCATTCTGCGGCGACAACGATACCCAGGTTAAGGATTCGCGGCCGACCGAGGACAACACGGTCATCCGCCGCCGCCGCTTCTGCCCCTCCTGCGGCTCGCGTTTCACCACCTTCGAGCGGGTCCAGCTGCGCGATCTGACCGTGGTCAAGAAGGACGGCACGCGCACCCCCTTCGACCGCGAGAAGCTGGCGCGCTCGATCCAAATCGCGGTGCGCAAGCGGCCGGTGGAGCCCGAGCGCATCGAGCGCCTGGTCAGCGGCATCGTGCGCCGCCTGGAAAGCTCGGGCGAATCCGATATCCCGTCGAGCGAGATCGGCGAAATGGTGATGGAGGCCCTGTCCGGTCTCGATC
>CAZVDW010000560.1:0-8774 GCA_964625645.1 uncultured Rhodospirillaceae bacterium | reverse complement strand
CGCCCGGCTCGGCGGACTGCACCGCAACACCTTCCTCAATGGCCCGGCCTTGCTGGACGACCTGCTGCGCCTGCGGGCCATGCCACGCTTGCGCTTCGCCGGCCAGATAACCGGGGTCGAGGGCTATGTGGAAAGCGCCGCAATCGGCCTCCTTGCCGGGCGCTTCGCCGCCGCAGAACGCCAAGGCCAGACGTTGCGCCTGCCGCCCGCCGAAACCGCTTTCGGCGCCTTGCTCGGGCACATAACCGGAGGCGGCGATGCCGAGACCTTTCAGCCGATGAACGTCAATTTCGGCCTTTTCCCGCCTCTGGAGCAGAAATTGCGGAAAAAGGAGCGCAAACGCGCGCTTTCTCAGCGTGCCCTGGCGGCGACGGACCAATGGCTGAATTCTTAACGCCGCGCCGCAATTCCGCCCTATATGCCTATGAGGGGATATGGCAACGCGGAGCGGGCGAGAGGACAGAGGCGTGTGAGGCAAGCCGGCGACGACAGCTACGGACGCTTGGTCCGCCGGCAGCAAGTCCAGCGCGTTGCCCGCGAGCTCCCGGTCAACATGCTTGCGGTGCCTGTCATCGTCGGCGTCTGTGTTGCCGTCTTTTGGTCGCGCATACCACATAACGTTCTGTTCGCCTGGGCCGCCTATGCGGTCCTCGTGACCCTGGCCGGCGCCGCCCTTGCCTTCGCCTATCGGCGTGCCCCCGACAAGTTCAGAACCAGGGTTTGGATACGCCTGTTCGTGGTATTCGCTTTGTTCGACGCCACGAATTGGGCCCTCGTGCCCTGGCTGTTCTACCTTCCCGACGAGCCGCTCTACCACTTCTTCGTGGGCGCTCTCGTGCTGGGGATCGCCGCCGGCGGCCAGGTCGCCTATGTCAGCGTGCTGCCGGCAGCGGCGGTGCTGGTGATCGGTGTCCTGCTGCCCACCGCGGTGCGCCTGGCGACAATGGAAGAGACCATCCATCAGGCGCTGGCCGCGCTTACGGTCGTGTTCATGGCCGTGGTGCTTTCCATTTCCGGCCGCATGAGCGCCTCGCTCATCGAAGCCTGGCGGCTGCGCCACCGTATCGAGGAGCGCACCCGCGCCCTGACCGAGGAAGTGGCGGAGCGGCGAAAGGCCGAAGAGCAGCTGATCATCTTCCGTCGTTTCGCGGACCACTCGGCACAGTCCATGGGCATTGCCGACCTCGAGGGCAATGTCATCAACGGCAATCCCTTTATTTGCCAGTTCTTCGGTTTCGGCGCGCTCGAGGATCTGACCGGACATCCCCTGCGCGAGCTGCACGACGCGCATTTCGCCGAACTATTTTCGTCCGAGATACTCCCCACGCTCGCGGCGAGCGGCCGCTGGAGCGGCGAGGTCGTGTCACGCAAATCGAATGGCGAGCTCTTCCCGAGCATCGACACCTATTTCATCATCCGCGACGATGACGGAGAGCCGTTCTGCATGGGCTTTACCGTGGCCGATCTCACCGCGCAGAAGGCTTCCGAGGAGCGCCTCCACGCGGCGATCGACGAGGCGGACAGAGCCAATCAGGCGAAAACCGAGTTCCTCTCTTCCATGAGCCACGAGCTGCGCACACCGATGAACGCCATACTTGGCTTCGCGCAGTTGCTCGATCTCGACCGCGACACGAAGCTGGACGCCGACCAGCGGAACTACCTGCGACAAATCTTGGGCGGCGGCCAGCACTTGCTGACGCTGATCAACGATATTCTCGACCTCGCGAAAATCGAGGCCGGGGCCATCGCTCTCGACAGGGCACCGGTCGCCGTGCGCCGCCTGATCGACGACTCGCTCGACCTGCTCATGCCGTTGGCGACGAAAAACGGCCTGACCGTAACCGACGAGACCCGGCAATCCGACTTACCGCCCATGCTCGGTGACGCGATGCGCCTCAAGCAGGTCGTCATCAACTTGCTCTCCAATGCCATAAAATTTACCCCGAGCGGAGGCTCGGTGACGCTCAGCGCAACCACCACGGCCGACGGCAAGATACGTCTGTCGGTCGCCGATACCGGGCCTGGCCTCGACGAGGCTCAACAGGCCCTGCTCTTTCGTTCCTTCACCCGCATCGGCGCCCACAGCGAGCAGGCGGAGGGCACGGGCATCGGCCTTGCCATCTGCCGCCAGCTCGTCGAGCACATGGCCGGCCGCATCGGTGTCGACAGCGTGCCCGGGAAAGGCTCTACTTTCTGGATCGAAATTCCGCTTGCCGCGGCCGATGTCGAGGCGGTCGACGCCACGCCGCCGCTGGTTGGCGAGGACGCGCGCAATTTGCTCTACGTGGATAGCAATGCGAGCAATCTCAGCTTGATCGAAGAGGTTCTCGCCCGCACGCCGCAGGTTTTCATGAGCTGGGCGGATTCCTTGGACCTAGCCCTGGAGCTGATCAAGCTGCGTCGTCCCGATGCCATCCTTATCGACATTGGCAGCAATGGCAGCCACGCCCTCAACCGCTTGCTCGACGACCCGGGCGCCGCCAAAATCCCCATCATCGCACTCGCCAACGAGGTCGGTACGAGCCAAATGGCCTCCCTGCAAATGGCAGGTGTGCGCGCATTCATCGCCAAACCGATCACAGTGCCGGTCCTGATAGAAGCCCTTACCTCGGCGCTCGACGAGGGCGCCCGGAATCAGCCACGGGCATAGGCGATCATCAGGCGCAGCTGGCGGCCGAGAGGCGTCAGGCGCGCCCGCGGGCGGCGCAAATAGGCTTTGGCGAGCACCCCCGGCAATAGCGCCGGCCTGGCAACGCGCAGCGTCGGCAACGCCGCCGCGGCGGCGAGATGAGCGGCGGCGGGTGCCATCGCTTCGGACAGCGAATGCCGTTGCATGGCAGCGACAAGCGCCCAGGCGCTACCCACGTGACGCGCTGCAAGACGGGTCGGCTCATCGTCAATCCGAAGCACATCGAGCGCCAACGCCGCCTGCGCGGCACCCCTTTTCCCGACGTCCTCGAACGAATCCGATACGGACTCATGGGCGCTGAACAGCGCCGCCATTCCGGCTTCCGAAAAAACGCCTGCCGCGCCGGTTTCCGCCAAGGCCTGAGCCACCGGATGCGCCGGCGCTCCGCCCCGGCGTGCCGCCGCCACGGCCTCGCGCCACCATTGCAAACGCAGTTGCCCAAGCAGAGGCTCGCTCACGGAGCGGGGAATGCGCGCGAGCTCCAGGTCAAGGGCGAGCAAGGCGATGAGACGGGAGCGCGCCGGCATGGGCGCAAAGAGGGCACAGAGATATCTGTCGCGATCACGGCGCCGTGCCTCGCGCGCGCAATGGGCAAGACTGTCGCTCACCCCACCGCGATCAAGGCCGCCGCAGCCCGGCGCCCCTCCTGCAATAGCACGTTGAAGGTGCGGCAGGCGGCGCCCGTATCCATGCCGTCGACGCCGATGCCCCGTGCCGACAGCGCGGCGCGCAGGTCGCCCGACAATAGCTTGGCAGCTGTCCCGCAGCCGATCAAAAGCAGCTCCACCGCGCCGACGTCGTCGAGGGCTTGCAGCAGGGACTCTTCGGCCGCCGCATCGAGCACGTCCACGGGCCAGGGCACGACCCGGTCGGCATAGACGATTTGAGAGCCGTCATGGCGCTCGCCGGCAATACGGAAGCCGCCACCGCCATAGGCATTGATGACGGGAGAGCCCGGTGCCAGGCGCGGCGAGATGTCCACCCGCTCAACCGTCCGCGGGCGGCAGTTCCTGGGGCTGTTGCGGGCCGCTGACGGGACGCGCGCTGCGGCCGAGGCTTTCGAGGCCGAACTGGATCAGCAGCGGCGCCGCGATGAAGATCGAGGAATAGGTGCCGATCAGCACGCCCCAGATCATGGCAAAGCAGAAGTCGCGGATCACCGGCCCACCAAGAATCCACAGGGCGACCAAGGCCAGTAGCGTGGTAATCGAGGTCATCAAGGTGCGCGACAGCGTATCGTTGATGGAGCGGCTAAGCAGTTCCACCAGCTCCATCTTCTTGTACTTGCGCAGGTTCTCGCGCACGCGGTCGTACACCACCACGGTGTCGTTCATGGAATAGCCGACGATGAGCAGGATCGCCGCCACGGTCGCCAGGTTGAACTCGAGCTGGGTGAGCGCGAACAGGCCAATGGTCGCCACCACGTCGTGGGCCAGCGCCGCCACGGCGCCGATGGAGAACTGCCACTCGAAGCGGAACCAGATATAGACCACCATGGCCAACAGGGCGAATACCACCGCCTTCAAGCCGGCCGTCTTGAGCTCGGCGCCGACGGTCGGGCCCACCGCCTCGGTGCGGCGATAGTCGAGCGTCGCGCCGTAATGGCCGGCCAGCGTCTCCTTGATGCGGATGATCGCCTCCTGCTGCGCGCCATCACCGCCGGGCTGGCGCTCGATGCGGATCAACACGTTCTTGCCGGCTTGCTCTTCCGACTTGGTGATGTCCTCAATGAGCTGGATGCGCACCTCGCCGAGGTCGAGGTCGGAAAGTTGGTCGCGGAAGGCCGCCACGTCGGCTTTTTCCTGGGTGCCGATGTCGAGCACGATGCCGCCACGGAAGTCGATGCCGTAATTGAGGCCTAAGGCGAGATAGCAGAGCACCGAGACCACCATCAGCGCGGCGGAAAAGGCGAAGCCCTTCTTGCGCCAGGCCATGAAGGGATAGGCGGGCTGCTCCGGTATGAAAGGCAAACGCATGAGCTTAGTCCCTTCCCGCTCAGACCGGCAGCGCGGTGGGGCGCTTGCGGTGCAGCCAGAGCACGATCAGCATGCGCGTGACCATGGTGGCGGTGAACACCGAGCTGAAAATGCCGATGGCGAGCGTCACGGCAAAGCCACGCACCGGCCCGGTGCCGAACTGGAAGAGCAGGATGGCGGCGATCAGCGTCGTCACATTGGCGTCGATAATGGTGCGAAAGGCCTGGCGGAAACCCGTCTCCACGGCCGAGAACGGCGTGCGCCCGTTGCGCACCTCCTCGCGTATGCGCTCGAAGATGAGCACATTGGCATCGACCGCCATGCCCATGGTCAGCACGATGCCGGCAATGCCGGGCAAGGTCAGGGTCGCCTGCAGTGTCGATAGCACAGCAACTATCAAGGCCATATTGATGGTCAGCGCGACGGTCGAGGCAATGCCGAACAGATTGTAGGAGAAGATCATGTAGGCGATGACCAGCGCCAGGCCGACGATACTGGCGATCTTGCCGGCAGCGACGGAGTCCGCGCCAAGGCTCGGGCCAACGGTGCGCTCTTCGATATAGGTGAGGCGCGCGGGCATGGCGCCGGCGCGCAGGACCAGCGACAGGTCCTCGGCCTGCCTGACCGTGAAGCTGCCGGTAATCTGTCCGTTGCCGCCGGGAATGGGCTCGTTTATCACCGGCGCGCTGACCACGGAGCCGTCGAGCACGAAGGCGAAGCGCCGGCCGACATTCTCGGTCGTCAGCTTCCCGAAGCGCCGCGCGCCCGTGCTGTCGAAACGGATCGCAATGGCCGGCCGGCCATACTGGTCGACCGTGGCCCTGGCCAAAGTCAGATTGTCGCCGGTCACCTCGACGCGCTTGCGCACCAGGATCGGGCGGCCTTCGCCTTCGGCATCGCGGCTGGGCTCGTAAAGCAAGTCGCACGCCGCCGGCACACGGCCACGCAGCGCGTCATTGAGCGATGCATCCTCGCAGACCATGCGGATATCGAGCACGCCCGGCTCGCCGAGAATTTCCTTCAAGCGCTCGGCGTCCTCGATGCCCGGCACCTGTATCAGCACACGGTCGTCGCCCTGGCGTTGGATGTTGGGCTCGGTGGTACCCAGCGCATCGATCCGACGGCGGACGATCTCGATCGACTGCTCGATCGCGTTGCGTTGGCGCTCGAGGACTGATTCCGGTGTCAGCGAAAGCCGCACGACGCCGGCCGCGTCAATGTCGACAACCAGATCGTCCGCGATCTCACCGAGCAATATTTGCGCTCGCTCCCCGTCGGCAATATCGCGCAACGTCAGGCCGGCCTCGGAGCCATTGCGGCCCAAGCCGGTATAGTTGATGCGCTCACCGCCGCTGCGGAGCTTCAGCCTGGCCTCATCGACGATCCCGTCCATGACCTTGAACAAAACCTCATCGAGCTCCACGCGCGCCAGCAGATGCGCGCCGCCCTGCAGATCCAGGCCGAGGTGGATCTGCTTGCTGGGCAGCCAGCCCGGCAGGCCGCTGGTGGACTCTTTGGAGAGGAAGTTCGGCGCCGCATAAAGCAAGCCGAGCAGCGAGATCACGCAGACCAGCGCGATCTTCCAGGGCTCAAAACGCAACATAAGCGGCTTTAACTCCGGCTATTGGTCGTTGTCGGCGCGCGGCTGCGGCTTGCTCACCATGTCGGTAATGGTGTGCCGCTGGGCCTTGACGCGAACGTTGGGCGCAATCTCCAGAACCAGGGTGCGGTCGTCCTCGACCTTGGCCACGGTGGCATGCAGGCCGCCGCCGGTGATCACCTTGTCGCCGCGCTTGAGGTCACCCACCATGCGGTTGTGTTCCTTGAGCTTTTTCTGCTGCGGGCGGATCAGCAGGAAGTAGAACACGACGAAGATCAGGACCAGCGGCAGGAGCTGGACCAGTGCGCCGCCACCCCCTGCGGCCGCATCCTGCGCGTAGGCGGCGGAAATCAACATCGTAGGGCCTTTCGCTTGTTCGCATCTCCCGCCGGCGGCGGGTTGCGGGACTATACCCATCGTCCGCCGCAATGCAACAGACGGCCGTGGCGCCAAGTGCCGCAAGACACTATGGTGCGCCCCTTCCAAGCGCGAGCGACAGATGACGACCGATCAGGACCTGCGCCGCCAGCTCGACCGTATCGCCGAGGCGCTCGACCGCCTGGCGCCGCCGGCCGCTGCCGCCAACGACCTCGACGCCGCCGACGCCTTCGTCTGGCAGGCCGAGCACGACCGCCTGCAGCCGGTGGCGAAGGTCAACCGGGTGCCGCTGTCGCTGCTGCGCGGCATCGACCGGGTGAGCGACATCCTGCTCGACAATACGCGCCGCTTCGCCGCCGGCCTGCCCGCCAATAACGCCCTGCTGTGGGGCGCGCGCGGCATGGGCAAGAGCTCGCTGGTCAAGGCGGTGCATGCGGAGCTGTGCAGCGACGGCCACAGCCTGGCCCTGGTCGAGATCCACCGTGAGGACATTCCCTCACTGCCGCGGCTGCTGGATATCCTGCGCACCTCGGCCCGCCGCTTCCTGCTGTTCTGCGACGATCTGTCCTTCGACCACGACGACACCTCGTACAAGTCGCTCAAGGCGGTGCTCGAAGGCGGCATCGAGGGCCGGCCGCAGAACGTCGTCTTCTACGCCACCTCGAACCGCCGCCACCTGATGCCGCGGGACATGATCGAGAACGAGCGCTCGACCGCCATCAGTCCCTCGGAAGCGGTGGAGGAGAAGGTTTCGCTGTCGGACCGCTTCGGCCTCTGGCTCGGCTTTCACAATTGCGACCAGGACACCTACTTCGCCATGGTCGAAGGCTACGCCGCGGCCTACGGCCTCGCGGCCGAGCCTGAGACGCTGCGCGCCGAAGCCAAGGAATGGGCCGTCACCCGCGGCGCCCGCTCGGGCCGCGTCGCCTGGCAATACATCCAGGACCTGGCGGGGCGGCTGGGAAAAACACTTGATATCTAAGGCGAGCTCTTGCCGTAGAGCGACAGCTCCACCGCCGCGAACTCGACGTCGTCGGCGAAGTCGTGGTCGTGCATGAAGTCCGCCGTGGCGCGGTTTGAGCGCAGCGCCTTGGCTTCGGGGCCGCGGGGCAGCGCGTCGGTGGGGCCGTAGGTCTCTTCGAGCTTGGCGACCTCGGCGGCATCGAGCTTGCGCAAGGCGCAGGGCGCGCCTTTCATGTGCGGGATGCCTTGCTCCCGGTCGATCAGCTCGGCATCGTCGTCGGCGGTGATCTGGGCGTCGCCGAAATCCCACATGCCCGACAGCTCGCTGCGGGATTCGGGCTTCCACCAGCCGTGCGGCACGCGCACCAGCCCCTGCGGCATGCTCGAGCGCACAAAAGCCCGGCCCAGCATGGTGCCGGTCCTGGTGGCGACCTCGGCCCAGTCGCCGTCTTCCAGGCCAAGGGCACGGGCATCGTCGGCGCTGACGAAATAGGCCGGGTCCGGAGCGCGCTGGCGCAGCTCCGGAATGTGGCGATGGCCGGTGCGGTAATATTCGTCGTCGGGCAGGCCGATGAACATCGACAAGGGATAGTCGCTGTCCGGCCTTGCCGCCTCCCGATAGTACGGCAAGGGGTCGAAGCCGAGCCCTTCGAGCACGGACGACGAAAGCTCGACTTTGCCGGACGGCGTGGCGAAGCCCGTCTCGAGATATTTGCGCTCGGCGTTCGCCGCCCGCGGCAGGCGCCCCTCGGCGGCAGCCTCGTCCCAGGTCACGGCAGACGGCTCCAACCGGTAGTCGAACAGCGCTTCCGGCGAGGTCCAGGGGAAATGCTCGGCGAGCCCCATGCGCCTGGCAAGCTCGCACCAGAAATGCACCGTGCTGCGGCACTCGCCAGGTGGCGCCATCGCCTGCTCGCTGAGGCCCACCATCATGCTCGGGCGCTCCAACCAGGCATCGCCGGGCAGCACGTAGTCGGCAAGCTGCGCCGTCGGCGTCAGCACATGCTCGTAGGCAACGATCAGATCCTGGTTCATCAGCGCAGCATGAATGCGCGCGGTGTTGGCGTAGGACTGATGGGTGTTGTTGGCGAGCGCGAAGAACGCCTTGACGGGATAGGGATCGCCCTCGGCCATCGCCTTGAACAGGGCATAGGGGTTGGCCATGTAG
>CAZVDW010000559.1:0-3803 GCA_964625645.1 uncultured Rhodospirillaceae bacterium | reverse complement strand
GGCCGTTCCTGATGGAATCGCGCACCGCGTCGTCCGACACGCCGATGCCGATGGCGTCTGTCCGCTGCGCCATCAGCGCGCGCACCACCAGGGTCTCGATGGCCTGGTCGAGCACGCCGAAGTCGCGCGCCTGCTCGTCGGTCAGCTGGCCACCGGTCATCTGGCGGAAGCTTGCCAGGGAGCGCCGGTATTGATTCTGCAGCGCCGAAACGCGGATCGACACCGACCCCGCCTCCGCCACCGCAGGATCCTGGGAGCCGCGGAACATGTCGCCGATACCCCAGACAGCGAAGCTGAGGGCGAGCAGGATCATGAAGCCCTTGACCACCCAGTTCTTGGTTCGATTTCGTATGGCGTCAAGCATGCCGCAAGCCCTCGCGCCCAAGCGCTCAATCGTTATCGCCTCAGGGAAAACGCGGCGCATCATAAGAGTGGCGCCGAACAGCGGCAACAGGCATCTCGGCTGCGGCGCGCGAGTGTGCTAAATCGGTGCCTGAATTGGCAGGGAGCAGACGATGACAGCGACGAGACGGCCGCTGGTGGCCGGCAATTGGAAGATGAACGGCCTGCGCGCCGATGGCGCGGCCCTGGCCGCCGCCGTGCGCCAACACGCCGCAGCGACAGACGACGGCTGCGATGTGGCCCTGTGTCCGCCGGCGACATTGCTGTCAACGGTCGCGGCAGCCATCGCCGGCTCGTCGATCCTGCTCGGCGGCCAGGACTGCGCCACGGCGAGCCACGGCGCCCATACCGGGGATATCGCCGCCGCCATGCTCGCCGATATCGGCTGCCGGCTGGTCATTCTCGGCCATTCCGAGCGCCGTCACGACCACGGCGAAAGCAGCGCCCTGGTGCGCGCCAAGGCCGAGGCGGCGGTGGCGGCGGGCCTGCTGCCCATCGTCTGTGTCGGCGAGACGGAGGCCGAGCGCGATGCCGGCAGGGCACTTGCGGTGGTCGGCCGGCAACTGGCCGACTCCGTGCCGGAAAGCGCACCCGGCCTGGTCGTCGCCTATGAGCCGGTGTGGGCGATCGGTACGGGACGAACGGCGAGCCCGGACGATGTCGCCGAGGTGCATCGTCATCTGCGGGACTGCCTTTGCGCCATGACCGGCATCGACGCGCCGGCCACGCGCCTGCTCTATGGCGGCTCGGTCAAACCGGGCAATGCGGCCGAGCTTTTCGCCCATCCCGATGTCGATGGCGGGCTGATCGGCGGCGCGGCCTTGAAGGCGGACGACTTCTGGGCCATTTGTCAAAGCGCCGCCGAGGCTGTATGACGGCCGGCGAACAGTGAAAGAGGTGAGACAATGACCGCGGTGATCCTGGTGATTCACGTGCTGATCGCCATCGCCCTGGTGGTCACGGTATTGCTGCAACGCAGCGACGGCGGCGCCCTTGGCGGGCTCGGCGGCGGCTCGTTCGGCGGTGTCATGAGCGGGCGTCAGTCGGCCAATCTGCTCACCCGCACGACCGGCATCCTGGCGGCCTGCTTCATGGGCACCAGCATGTTGCTGGCGATACTGGCCTCCGGCACCAGCGCGCCGACCTCGATTCTCGATGCCGGCGAGCAGCCGGCCGCCGAATCGACCATGCCGTCCCTGCCGCCGCCCGACCAGGGCCCGACCGTACCCGTCGACGAATAAGCCTTTGCGGCTAAGGACTTGCCGGCGAAGCGCATTTGCCTTGGCGGGGCGCGTCGCGAGCCATTAGGGTAAACGCCCATGACGCGGTTCATTTTCGTTACCGGCGGCGTGGTTTCCTCGCTCGGAAAAGGCTTGGCTTCGGCATCGCTCGGCGCCTTGTTGCAGGCACGCGGATTCAAGGTTCGCCTGCGCAAGCTCGACCCCTATCTCAACGTCGATCCGGGCACCATGAGCCCCTATCAGCATGGCGAGGTCTACGTCACGGACGATGGCGCCGAGACCGATCTCGACCTCGGCCATTACGAGCGCTTTACCGGCGTGCCGGCACGCAAGAGCGACAACGTCACGGCCGGGCGCATCTATTCCGAGGTGTTGGCCAAGGAGCGCCGCGGCGATTATCTCGGCGGCACGGTGCAGGTGATTCCCCACGTGACGGACGAGATCAAGCGCTTCGTGGTTGCCGATACCGAGGACGCCGACTTTGTCTTGTGCGAAATCGGCGGCACCGTCGGCGATATCGAGGGCCTGCCTTTCTTCGAGGCCATCCGCCAGCTCGGCTGGGAGCTCGGGCGCGAGCGCGTGCTCTATATCCATCTCACGCTGGTGCCCTACATCGCCTCAGCCGGCGAGCTCAAGACCAAGCCGACCCAGCATTCGGTCAAGGAGCTGCGCAGCATCGGCATCCAGCCGGATATCCTGATCTGCCGCAGCGACCGCGAGATTCCCCTTGGCGAGCGGCGCAAGATCGCTTTGTTCTGCAATGTCGGCGAGGAAGCGGTGATTCCGGCCATCGACGTCGGCAACATCTACGAAGTGCCGATCACCTATCACGAGGCCGGGCTGGATACGCAGGTCTACGCCAAATTCGGCATCACGGCCGAGAACGAGCCCGATCTCAGCGCCTGGCAACGGGTCGTGGCCCGCGCCAAGGGCCCCGAAGGCGAGGTCACCATCGCCGTGGTGGGCAAATATATGGGCCTGCAGGACGCCTACAAGTCGTTGACCGAGGCGCTCACCCATGGCGGCATCGCCCAGAACGTGCGCGTCCATCTGGACTGGATCGATTCCGAGATATTCGAATCCGACGGCTTCGTGCAAAGCCTCGAGGACGTCAACGGCATTCTCGTGCCGGGCGGCTTCGGCGAGCGCGGCGTGCTCGGCAAGATGGCTGCGGTCACTTTCGCGCGCGAGCGCAAAGTGCCGTTTTTCGGCATCTGCTTCGGCATGCAGCTGGCGGTTATCGAGACGGCACGCAACCTTGCCGACCTGCCCGGCGCCTCGTCGACCGAGTTCGGGCCCTGCGACGATCCCGTGGTGGGCCTGATGAGCGAGTGGCTGCGCGACGGCATGATCGAGACCCGCAGTGGCGCCGATGATATGGGTGGCACCATGCGTCTCGGCGCCTACGAGGCCATCTTGGAAGAAGGCACCAAGATCGCCAAGATCTACAACGGCCACCCGGTCAGCGAGCGTCACCGCCACCGCTACGAGGTCAATGTGCGCTACCGCGAGCAATTGCGGCAGGCCGGTATGCACTTTGCCGGCATGTCTCCGGATGGCCGCCTGCCGGAGACGGTCGAGCTCGACGGCCATCCCTGGTTCATCGGCGTGCAATTCCATCCCGAGCTGCGCTCGAAACCCTTCGATCCGCACCCCTTGTTCGCGTCGTTCGTCGCCGCGGCGGTCGAGCAGTCCCGCCTGGTCTGATGACCGCACAAACCCACATCGATGTCGGCAAGATTCGCATCGGCAACGACCTGCCGCTGGCCTTGATCGCCGGGCCATGCCAGCTCGAAAGCCGCCAGCATGCGCACGACATGTGCGGTGCCCTGGTCGAGCTCGGCAGAGAGCTCGGGATCGGCATCATCTACAAGACCTCGTTCGACAAGGCCAACCGCACCAGTCTTGGCGCCCAACGCGGGCTGGGGCTGGACGCCAGCCTGCCGATCTTCGCCGAGCTGCGCCAGACCCATGGCTGTCCGCTGCTGACCGATGTGCACGAGCCGGGCCAATGCGCTGCCGTGGCCGGAATGCCGGGGCCGTGGTACTTGGGTTACACTCGGGTGTAATTGGCCACGGATCCCGTCGGGCAATGCAATTGAGCTACAGATTGGCTCGCGCGCCTCCAATTGGCAACCGATCGGCTCGCGCTTGCGACAG
>CAZVDW010000558.1:0-4981 GCA_964625645.1 uncultured Rhodospirillaceae bacterium | reverse complement strand
CTGGCGGTGCTGTTTCTCGGCGAGCGTTTCAGCCGCAGCCGCGGCGTATCGGTGGTCGGCGGCATCATCGGCGTGCTCGTCATCCTGCGTCCCGATAGCGCCCTGCCGGACGCCGCGGCGCTGGTCGTGCTCGGCGCCGCCATGGCCTATGCCGGCGCCCACACCATGACCAAGCAGCTGACCCGCACCGACAGCGCGCTCGCCATCCTGTTCTGGATGTCCGCGGTACAGCTGCCGCTCGGCCTCGGCGCCAATGCCGCCTTCGGGGCCTGGGTCATGCCGACCTTGGGCGATCTGCCCTGGGTGCTGGCGGTCGGCCTGGCCGCGCTCGGCGCGCATTTCTGCATGACCCGGGCCTTGAAACTGGCCGACGTGACCATCGTCATGCCGCTCGATTTCATCCGCCTGCCGCTGATCGTGCTGGTGGGCTGGGCGTTCTATGGCGAAATGTTGCGTATCGAGGTGGCCATCGGCGCCAGCATCATCGTCGCCAGCCTGCTCTACGCGCTGCGCCGGGAAAGCTGATGTCTCATTCGCTTTGGCAATTGGGGCCGCGACGTGCGTCTTGCTATAAGGTTTCCGGCATGGAGACGGGGGCGGAGCGCCGCATGACTATCAACACACTGCTCATCGCCAACCGGGGCGAAGTGGCGATACGCATAGCGCGTGCCGCGGCAGGGCTCGGTATGCGCTCTGTCGCCGTCTTTTCCGCCGACGAGGCGGGCGCGTTGCACACCTCGCACGCCGATCAGGCGATAAGCCTCGGCGTCGAGGGCCCGGCCGCCTATCTCGATATCGAGCATATCGTCGCCCTGGCCTTGGAGACGAACTGCCAGGCCATTCACCCCGGCTACGGTTTTCTCAGTGAATCGGCGGCGCTGGCCGAGCGCTGCGCCGAAGCCGGTCTTGTCTTCGTCGGCCCCGCCGCCGATGCTCTTGCCTTGCTCGGCGACAAGACCGAGTGCCGGGCGCTGGCGGCACGCTGCGGCATTCCCGTGCCACCCGGTACCGACGGCCCGGCAGACCTCGCGGCCATGCAGGCCTTTCGCGACTCCCTCGATGGTGACGCCCTGATGATAAAGGCCGTTGCCGGGGGCGGTGGCCGCGGCATGCGTGTCGTCGAGGCCGGCGACGATCTCGATGCCGCCTACCAACGTTGTGCCGGCGAGGCCCGCAATGCCTTTGCTGACGATCGGCTTTACGGCGAGGCGGTGCTGAGCGGCGTGCGCCACATCGAAGTGCAGATCCTCGGCGACGGCAACGAGGTGATCCATCTCGGCGAGCGCGAATGCAGCATCCAGCGCCAGCGCCAGAAGCTGCTGGAGATGGCGCCCTGTCCCGGCCTCGGCGAGGCCCTGCGCGAGAGGCTTTGCGATGCGGCGGTGCGTCTCGGACAGGCGGTCGGCTATCGCGGGCTCGGCACCTGCGAGTTCCTGGTCGAGGCCTCGCTTGGGCTGGACGCGGCCTGCCATTTCATCGAGGCCAATGCGCGCCTGCAAGTCGAGCATACGGTGACCGAGCAGGTCACGGGCCTCGATCTGGTGGCCGCGCAATTGCGCATCGCCGCGGGCGACAGCCTCGCCACGCTTGGCCTCGAGCGGCCGCCGGCCCGGCGCGGCATGGCCCTTCAGGCCCGGGTCAATCTGGAGCGTCTGACGGCGGACGGCACGGCGCGCCCGAGCGCCGGCAGCGTCAGCGTGTTCGAGCCGCCAACGGGCCCTGGGGTGCGCGTCGACGGTTGCGGCTATGCCGGCTATCGCGCCAACCCCAATTTCGATTCCCTGCTCGCCAAGGTGATCGCCTGGGCCGACGGCGAGGATCTCGGCGCCGCCGCATCGCGTCTCTACCGGGCGCTGTCCGAATTCCGCATCGAAGGCGTCGAGACCAACCGGGCGCTGTTGATGAGCCTGCTGCGCGACGAGGCCTTCCTCGCCGGCGACATCGATACGCGCTTTCTGGAAGAGAATATCGCCGACCTGCTCGCCACGCCCGAAGATGCGCACCCGCGCCGGCATCTGAAAACGGCGGCGGCAAGCGCGGGTGTCGGCGCCCGCGTCGACGCCAATGACCCGCTGGCCGTGCTCGAGCACGGCAAGAGCGCTTCCGAGGCGCAACCCACGGCCATGCCTGGCGCGGTCGTGGTGCCGGCGCCGATGCAGGGCACCATCGTCGCGGTGGCGGCAGCCGACGGCGATCTGCTGCGGGACGGCGAAGAGTTCCTCATCCTCGAAGCGATGAAGATGCAGCACGCGGTAAGCGCGCCCGTCGCCGGCTTGCTGAGCGCGATCCTCGTCGCAGCGGGCGATACGGTGGCGGAGGGCCAGCCGCTCGCCTTTCTCGAACCACAGGACGTGGCGGGCGACGACGAAGCGGCCGAGCAGGATATCGACCTCGACGCCATCCGGCCCGACCTTGCCGAGGTCCAGGCGCGCCACGCGCTCGGGCACGACGAGGCCCGGCCGGAAGCCGTGGCCAGGCGGCGCAAGACAGGCCAGCGCACGGCACGCGAAAACCTTGCCGATCTCGTCGATGAAGACAGCTTTATCGAATACGGCCCCTTGATCATCGCCGCCCAGCGCAGCCGGCGCAGCCTCGACGATCTTATCGCGCGCACGCCCGCCGACGGTCTGATCGGCGGCATCGGGACCGTCAACGCCACCGAATTTCCGGACGGCGACGCCCGTTGCATCGTCATGAGCTACGATTACACCGTGCTTGCGGGCACCCAGGGCTTCAAGAACCACGAAAAGAAGGACCGCATGTTCGAGCTTGCCGAGCAGTGGCGCCTGCCGCTGGTGCTGTTCGCCGAGGGCGGCGGCGGCAGGCCCGGCGATACCGACTGGGTGACGCCTGCCGGCCTGCATGTCATGGCCTTCCATTACTTCGCCCGCCTCAGCGGCCTGGTGCCGCTGGTCGGCATCGTCTCGGGCCGCTGCTTCGCCGGCAACGCCGCGCTGCTCGGCTGCTGCGACGTGGTCATCGCCACGGCTAACGCGACCCTCGGCATGGGCGGCCCGGCGATGATCGAGGGCGGCGCCCTCGGCGTCTACAGGCCGGAGGAAGTCGGGCCGATGGCGGTACAGCGGCCCAACGGCGTGGTCGATATCGCGGTCGCCGACGAAGCAGAAGCCGTCGCTGCGGCCAAGCGCTACCTCTCCTATTTCCAGGGCCGGCTGGCCGACTGGACAGCGCCTGACCAGCGTCTGCTGCGGCGCGCCGTTCCGGAAAATCGCTTGCGCATCTACGACGTGCGCAATGTCATCGATACCCTGGCTGACGAGGGCTCGGTGCTGGAGCTGCGCCGCGACTTCGGCCTCGGCATGGTCACCGCGCTGATCCGCCTCGAAGGTCGGCCCGTTGGCCTCGTTGCCAACAATCCCACGCATCTGGCGGGCGCCATCGATTCCGACGGCGCCGACAAGGTGGCGCGTTTCCTGCAGCTTTGCGATGCCCACGACCTGCCCGTTGTTACGCTCATCGATACCCCCGGCATGATGGTCGGACCGGAAGTCGAAAAAACCGCGCTGGTGCGCCATTGCTGCCGCCTGTTCGTCATCGGCGCCAATCTCGAAGTGCCCATGTTCAGCATCATTCTGCGCAAGGCCTACGGCCTCGGCGCCCAGGCCATGGCCGGCGGCAGCTTCAAGACGCCGTTCTTCACCGTCGCCTGGCCGAGCGGCGAGTTCGGCGGCATGGGCCTCGAAGGCGCGGTCAAGCTCGGTTTCCGCAAGGAGCTGGAGGCGGTCGAGGACGCGGCCGAGCGCAAGGCTCTGTTCGAGCAAATGGTGGCCAAGGCCTATGAGGACGGCAAGGCACTGAATACCGCCACCTATATGGAGTTCGACGACGTCATCGACCCGGCCGAGACCCGGCGTTGGCTGCTCGCCGGCCTGGCGTCTCTGCCGCCCAAGCCCGCGCGCACGGCTAAGCGCCGGCCCAATGTGGACACCTGGTAGGAAGATAATCATGAGATTGAGACAGATTGCGTTGGTCGCGAGCGACCTCGAAGCCTCCTGCGAGGCCTTGACCAAGACCCTCGGTATCGAGGTCGCCTGTCGCGATCCCGGCGTTGCCGAGTTCGGGCTGGTCAATATCGTCGCGCCCGTCGGCGGCGAGTTCCTCGAGATCGTCTCGCCGGCCGCGGAGAACACCGCCGGCGGGCGCTATCTGGCGCGGCGCGGCGGCGACAGCGGCTATATGGTGATTCTCCAGGGCAGCGACGCTATCGCCGCCCGCGACCGTGCGGCGGGCCTCGGCATCCGCGCGGTCAAGACCTATGACGACGGCAATTATGTGGCGACGCACTTCCACCCGCGCGACACCGGCGGCGTGCTGCTGTCACTCGATTCCGTGCCCGGCGTCGCCGACTACCGCGAGCGACTCTGCGACTGGCCGCCGGCCGGCCCCGATGACTGGCGGCCGAAGATCCACGAAGCGCGCGTGCATGGCATTCTCGGCGTCGAGATGGTGGTGGAAGCGCACGAAGACACCGCTGCGCTCTGGGCCCGGGCGCTGGAACGGCCCCTCGGCAGCAACCAGGGCCTGCCCGCCATCGCCGTGGACGGCGCCAGCCTGCGCTTCGCCCCCGTCAACGACGGCCGCGGCCCCGGCGTGCAGGCGGTGGACCTGAAGGCCAGTGACGCCGCCGCGGTCCTCGCGGAAGCAAAGGCCCGCGGCCTGCCCCACAATGATGCCTCGGTCACCATCTGCGGCACGGTGTTCAACTTAGTCGACTAAATACCACGCCCTCAGAGGCGCCTCGAAGTCGTCGGCGTCTAGCGGCTTGCCGCCGGCCTGGACGACCGGCGCGCGGGCGTCGAGCGAGCAGGCGTGGGCGTTGTCGCCCAGCCAGCCCAAGAGCAGACACATTGGGGTCACACACATTGGGGTCAGGTCTTTCATTTTGACATGCGTCGCGTGGATGCACCGGATCCCGGCGCTGACAATTGTCCTTGGCACGCGCTGTCGGTCTTGCGCCAAC
>CAZVDW010000557.1:0-3094 GCA_964625645.1 uncultured Rhodospirillaceae bacterium | reverse complement strand
CCGCGCGCCTCGAAGGCCTGGCCGCGCCGGGCGGCGTCATGCTGTCGGAAGACGCCTGGCGCCAGGTGCGCCGCGACGCCGATCACAGCTTCGCCGATGCCGGCGAGCACACGGTGAAGAACGTCGCCGAGCCGGTGCATGCCTGGCGCCTGGAGGTGGACGGCGAGGCGGCCCCGGCGGCCGAGGCGCAGGCCGTGGAAAAATCGTCCATCGCGGTGCTGCCGTTCGACAATATGAGCCGCGACGACGACCAGGAATATTTCTCCGACGGCATCACCGAGGACATCATCACGGCGCTGTCGCGCTATCGCTGGCTGACGGTGATCGCGCGCAACTCCACCTTCACCTACAAGGGCAAGGCCGTGGACGTGGCCCAGGTCGGGCGCGAGCTCGGCGTGCGCTACGTGCTGGAAGGCAGTGTGCGCCGCGCCGGCAATCGCGTGCGCATCACCGCCCAGCTCATCGAGGCAGCGGGTGCCGGGCATATCTGGGCCGAGCGCTACGACCGCGAGCTCGACGACATCTTCGCCCTGCAGGACGAGATCACCGAGACCATCGTGGTTGCCATCGAGCCCAAGCTGGGCGCCGCCGAGCGCGCGCGGGCCCACGCCAAGCGCACCGGCGACCTGAACGCCTGGGACGCCTACCAGCAGGGCCTCTGGCATCTCTATCGCCATACGCTCGACGATCACGCCGCGGCGCGGCGTCTGTTCGAGCGTGTCATCGCCATGGACCCGGGCTTCGGCCAGGCCCATGCAGCCCTTGCCACGGCCCATATCTGGTCCGTGATGTTCGCCTACACCAATGACATCCCCGCCGCCATCGCGGCGGCGACCGCCGCCGCCAACACTTCGCTGGCGCTCGATGACCGCGATGCCGATGCCCATCTGACCCTGGGGCGCATTGGCCTGATCACCGGCGACCACGCGCAGGCCCTTGACGAAAGCGAGACGGCGCTGGCGCTCAACCCGAGCCTCGCCCTGGGTCACTTCGTGCGCGGCGAGGCACTGGCCTTTCTCGGCGAGTGGCGCCGGGCCCTGGCGGATTTCGAGCTCGCCATGCGGCTCAGCCCGCACGACCCGCAAATCTGGGCCTTCGAGGGCTGGTCGGGGGTCGCCCAGCTCGTGCTCGGCGATGCCGGGGCGGCCAATGATTGGATGAGGAAGGCCGTGCGCCGGCCGACGGTCCAGCCCATCATGCATCTTTTCCACGCCTGCACGCTGGCCCACCTCGACCGCCTCGACGAGGCCAAGGCGGCCATGGCGCGGCTCGGCGCCCTGCAGCCGGATTTCACGGTGGCCAACTTGGCCGCCGCCTATCCCAATGCGCCGGAAGACATGAAGACCGCCCTCTACGACGGCCTGCGCAAGATCGGCGTGAGCATTCCGGACGAGGGTTAGGAGAGCGCCGCCAGCAGCGCCTTGGCGTCCTTGAGGTCGGCAGTATCGAAGCCTTCGGTGAACCAGCCATAGACCGGGGCGAGCAGGTCGCGGGCTTCGTGGGTCTTGCCTTGGGACTGCCAGAGACGGGCGAGCGATGTGGCGGCGCGCAACTCCCAGCCCTTGGCCGTGCGCGATCGCGCCTCCTCGATCGCCTTGAGGAACCAGCGCTCCGGGTCGCCACCCGCGGCGGCCACTATCTCGCCCTTCATGCGGTAGATCTCGGCGAGATAAGCGCCTTGGCCCGTGCTTTCCGCCCGCTCCTGCGCCTCGTCGATGGCCGCGCGCGCGTCCTCGTTGCGACCGCAACGGCGCAAGGCGTCGGCGAAATTGGTCATGAAATACGGCACCATCAGCTTGGCACCGGAGGCGATCCATGCCGCCAACGCCGGCTCCACCTCTGCCGCGCATCGCTCCGACTCGCCGGATTCGATCAAGGCCGGTGCTCCCCATAAAGGCACCATCAGATGTTCGACGAGAGGAAAGCCGTATTCGATGGCAATCTCCGTCGCTTCGTTAGTGCGCTTTCGAAGCTCATCCGGCTCGCGGCGCATGCCATAGAAACCGGCACCGGTGGTGCGTACGAAAGTCAGATCGAAGGGATGCGCCAAGCGCCGCGTCAGAGCCACCATATCCTGCTCCGACGTCTTTGCCCGCTCGGGGTAGCCCAGCATCCATTGCATCTGGCTATCCCAGCCGAGCACGGTGGTTTTCGGGTCATGATTTGTCGACTCGACCAGATGACGGTGCGCATCGAAGTCGTAGCGCTCGAGAACGCGGTCACGATACTCCGCTGCGCCCGCGAAATCCCCCATCCAATAGTGGGTGACACAGGCGGCCATCAACCCGGTGATCTCCATGCCTGAGTCAGCGATGTCGCGGGCGAGCGTGATCATCTCCTCGAACAGCGCTATCGATTCCTCGAATCTGCAGTGAACCGCATGGTGGAGGTACAAGCCGAAGAGGACGCTGAATGAGTGTTCCGAATTTCCTGCTTTGCGGCACAACGCGAGCGCCGGCTCCAAGGTGTCTTCGACTTCGGCCGCCGGCCAGCCGAGCCATGCCATATAGGTGGTGCCAAGCGCCGCTCTCAGGTCCAGTTCGAGCCGGTCGCGCTCGGACTTCTCGCCGATATCGCCAATCAGGCGGAGCCCGTCGTTGAGGTGCGACACCGCCTCCTTCAGCGCCGTGCCGCGAAGCGCGATGCGCCCGGCTTCGGCGAAGCACGGAATCGCCCGCTCGACGATGCCGGCTGCCGCGTAATGGTGGCCCAACACTTCGGGTGCGCTGCCACCACGGTCCTCGAGCGCCGTCGCAATGCGCAGGTGGAGCTGCCGGCGCTTGCTCTTGAGCAGCGAATCATAGGCCGTGTCCTGGACCAGGGCGTGCTTGAACATGTAGCCGTTGCCGGCGCGATGAATCAGCTCGCTGTCGATGAGCTGCCCAACTGCCGCGCTCCGCTCGTCGTTGCCGAGAGCCGACACCGCGGCCAACAGCTCGTGCGAAAACTCGCGGCCGATGCAGGCGCCGATCTGGGCCACCTCCTTGGCCGTGCCGAGACGATCGAGCCGCGCCATCAGCGAGTCCTGCAAGGTTTCGGGCACCGTGCCGGTGCTGCCCTCCGCCACGGTCTTGGTCAGCTCCTCGACGAACAG
>CAZVDW010000556.1:0-3449 GCA_964625645.1 uncultured Rhodospirillaceae bacterium | reverse complement strand
GCATCGCTGGGCTGGTCGGTCATGGCGGGCCTCTTCTGCCAGAAAAGCCCGCCCGCGCCAACAACAGATGAGGAGACACGACATGAGCCTCGCCATCCTGCTGCTGGAAAACATGGAAGCGCCTGCCTCGCTCGCCATGGTGCGCGCCTGGCCGGCAGCCTTGCGCGAGCTGCTGCCCGGCGCGCAAGTGCACATCGCCGCCGGCGACGACGAGGCGATGGCGGTGATCGGCACGGTCGATGCCGCCTATGGCAGGGTCGGGCCCGCGCTTTTCGCCGCCGCGTCGCGCCTGCGCTGGATCCAATCGGCCCAGGCCGGCCCCGACCCGAGCTTCTATCACGCGGCGCTGGTCGACAGCGATGTCGTGGTGACCAACATGCGCGGCATCTTCTCGGACCACATCAGCGCCCACATCCTGGCCCTGATGCTGTCCTTCTCGCGCGGCCTGCCGCTCTATCAGGACCGCCAGCGGGCGCATGTCTGGCAGCCGGGCGCGGCAACGATCTTCCTGCCCGAGGCCACGGCCGTCATCGTCGGTGTCGGCGCCATCGGTGCCGAGACCGCGCGGCAATGCGACGCCCTCGGCATCACGGTCATCGGCGTCGACCCGCGCGTCGAGACACCACCGCCGGGCGTCGCCCGCCTGGTCGGCCATGACGCGCTGGACACGGTCCTGCCCGCGGCGGATTTCGTCGTCGTCACCGCGCCCGAGACCCCGGCCACGCAACGCCTGTTCGATGCCGGGCGCTTCGCCTGCATGAAGCCAAGCGCGATCTTCATCAATATCGGCCGCGGCGCCACGGTGGTGCTCGACGACCTCGACGCGGCTCTGCACGCCGGCACCATTGCCGGCGCCGCGCTCGATGTCTTCGAGACCGAACCGCTGCCCGCCGACCACCCGCTGTGGGACGCCCCCGACATGCTGATCACCCCCCACGTCGCCACCGCCGGCCCCTATCTCAACGAGCGCCGCAGCGAGGTCTTCCTCGACAACTGCCGCCGCTTCGCCGCGGGCGAGAGCCTGCGCAACGTGGTGGACAAGGTGAACTGGTTCTAGGCGAGCTCGTCGAGCAGGGCCTTGGCCTCGATCAGATCGGTGGTGTCGAAGCCTTCGATGAACCAGCCATAGACAGGAGCAAGCAGGTCGTGAGCTTGAACGTTCTTGCCTTGGGATTGCCAGAGGCGCGCGAGCGACGTGGCGGCGCGGAGCTCGTACAGCCTGGCCTTTTGCTCTCCGGCGACTACCATCGCTTCGCGCAACAATGCCTCAGCCGCTTCAGCATCCTCATTGTCGCCGTGTAAATGGCAAACGCCCTGGAGGCGTATGATTTCCGCATAATTGAACTTGGCGCCAAGCTGATCCGCCAGAGACCGGGCGTTCTCCAGAATCCGCTCGGCTTCCTTGATGTCGCCCTCTTCGATCAGGGCGTCGGCGTGAAGCACCCAATTGAACGTCAGGCCCGGGCCCATCTTGAGCTGCCGCACCTGCTCAAGCCCTCGCTCTCTATCGTTTCTGGCTTGTTTTGGGTCCTGTTTGCGATGCGCCCAGCCGGCCAAAGACCAAGCCAGAGATTCCCAAAACGGGAAGTCGTAATCTTCCGCTATTCTCGCTTGAACCGCTGTGTGCCTTCCAACATTCTCCGGTTCGTTGATGGCACAAAAGAAAACTGCAGCCACGAAATTCACGTGGGCGATACCGTAGGGAAAATCCAACTGCCCCCCATAGGAAACGGCCTCGTCAACAAGTCTGCGCCCCTGATCCGCAAAGCCACGGGCCGCCATCACATTACCAAGATAGGCAAGGCCGAGCGCCTTCGGATCATGGCCGTAATGATAAATCAAAGTCTTGTGTTCAGCCTCATCGTAAAGAGCCAAAGCGCGTTCCAAATGCAATTGAGCTGGTTGCAAGTCAGGCAGGAACCACTGCATTGTGCCATACCAACGGTTCGCCAGAACTTTTCCACTCAGGTTATCGCCCTTCTCCGCGTAATCAAGCATATCCTTGGCGGAAGCGAGGCCTTCCAGAAAGCGATCGCTGGTCATGCGATTGATGCTGAGGCCGTAAAGGATATGAAACATTTCCGGCGGGTCGGCGGACAGCCGGGCAAGCTCATAAGCGCGCTCGTACGCGTAGCCGGTTTGAGGGGCGGAGTATCCGTAGCGCATCGTTGTGGCCAAGGCGAGGCCGTTTTGCAGCTCCAGCTCATGCCCAGCGCGCTCTGGCAATTCCTCAAGAGTTCCCAGATATTCCAAGCCGTTTTGGAAGTGGGCAATGGCCTCCTGGCTTGCCAAGCGCTGCAACGTCCGTTGCCCGGCCTGTATCGCATATGGTATCGCCGCGTCAAATAGTGCCGCCGATGAGAAATGATGCGCCAGCAATTCCGGCTCGACCTCCACAATTCGCGGGAAGTCGGATAAGAGCGCTTCGGCGATCGTGGCATGTATCTGTTGACGGTTGCTGTTCAGCAACGATCCATAGGCCGCATCCTGGATCAGGGCATGCTTGAAGGTGTAGACCGTGTCCTGCGACCCACCGCGACGAAAGATAAGCTCGCTATCGACCAATCGCTGCAAAGCCTCGTCAAGCGGCGTGTCGTCCAATGGCGATACCGCGGTCAGCAAGCGATGAGAGAACTCTCGCCCGATACAGGCTCCGATCTGCGCCACCTCCTTGACCGATTCCAGACGATCGAGACGCGCCATGAGCGAATCCTGTAGCGTGGCCGGTATCGCCAGCGACGGCAGAGGGCCGTCAAGCACGTAGCGATCGCCGTCCTCTCTGAGCTGGCCCGTCTCCAAAACGGTCTTGGTCAGCTCCTCCACGAACAGCGGCACGCCGTCGGTCTTGGCGATGATCTGATCGACCACTTCTTGGGGCAGCATCCTCCCGCCGGCGACCCGTGCCACCATGTCCGTGCCCAGGCGGCGTGAGAGCCGGGTGAGGCTATGGACAGCGATATGCCCAGCGATCGGCCAGGGTGGGTTGAACTCCGGGCGGGCGGTGATCAGCACCAGCACCGCTGCCGCCTCGATCCGCGTAATAACCTCAGCGATCGCCTCGAGTGTCGTCGGGTCCGCCCAATGGGCATCTTCGAAAATAACCAACACAGGCGCGCTTGCGGCCAAGCCCACCACCTGATCTACGAGCGCCGTATAGGTCATCTCCTTCAACTGCTGCGGCGCAAGGTCTAACGGCGGATAGCGCTCGACAGGCAACGACAACATATTCGCGATCACCGGTGCGGCGTTTGCAACGGCACCAGTGCCCGCGCTTAGGGTCGTCTCCATCTTGTCGAGCTTTTGGTCACCCGTGTCGTCTGACGCAAAACCCGCTGCACGCTCGAACTGGGTGATGATCGGATAGAAGGCGGAGTTGGTATAGTAGGGCGAGCACTGATAGCTGAGGCGGGTATGCGGCATGCTTGCCAGCTCATCCCGCAAGGCCTTGG
>CAZVDW010000555.1:0-16974 GCA_964625645.1 uncultured Rhodospirillaceae bacterium | reverse complement strand
AGGCGGATGGTCTCGACCATGCGCGCCTGGTTGTCGCCGACCTTGGTCTGGTAATGGGAATCGATTCCCGCCAGTGCCAGCCGGCCGCCGATCCACGACGAATTCGTATCGACGATCTGGCCGAGCAAAAGCTCAGTGCCGACCGCCACCACCTCGCAGCGCATGTTCCCTCCGCATCCGAACCTGAAAGCGCCGGCATCTTAGCGAGGCTGCGGCGGTTAAGCGAGCCAAAGCCCGTTGCGGCGAAATCGCCGTTATGTGCCGCTTGTGCTACCATTGCCGGCACTTGGCGGCGAGCCGGACAGCGCCCAAAGGAGATATGGCAGATGACTCGATTCGGCTATTTCAGGCCCCGGCCATCGGATTTCGTGATTCGCGTGAAGAAGGGCGCGATCGTCAGCCAGAAGCGCGGCTTGGGGTTCTTCTGCCTGCCCTGGCATCAGTACTGCGTGATTCCGTCCGAGGTCAGCACCATCGCCTTCTCGGCCGACCAGATCACCAAGGAAAACCAGGGTATCCAGATCGACGGCTTCGCCATCTGGAAGATCACGCAGCCGGAGAAGACCTATCTGCACTTCGAATTCGATGCCCGCAACCAGGCGATCGATAAGATCAACCAGTATCTCAAGGAGGTCGTCACCTCGGCGATCCGCCACCAGGTGGCATCGATGGAAATCGAGGAGGTTCTGCGCAAGCGCGGCACCATCATCCTCCAGCTCAAGGAGGAGCTCTCCTACATCACCGGGAAATGGGGCCTGGAGATCGAGACCATAGAGATCAAGAACGTGCTCATCATGTCCGAGCAACTGTTCTCGAACATGCAGGCCACCCATCGCGACGCGGTGCGCCTGGAGAGCGAGCTCAGCTCTCTGAAGGTGGAACAGGAGATTGCCGAGAATCGGCTCGAGCAGCAGGAAAAGATCGCTCTGCGGGAACAGGAGTTCCAGCACCGGGAGCTGGAGCGCAAGGCCGATACCGAGGCGCGATCGCTGGAGCAAAAGGCGCGCATCGTGCAGCTCAAGGCGGAGCAGGACCTGGCCGCCTACGAGCAGAGCCAGGAGACGAGCCGGCAACGCGCGGCGCTGGAGCTGTAGACCTTGGAGGCGGCCCGGCCGCTGGCCGCCGCGCGCGCCGCCATCGAGGTCGAGGACAAGCGCCACGAGGTCGCGCTGGCGGAGGCCGACATCAGGCTGGCCGCCGAGCGCATCGCGGCGACGAATAGCGAGGACGCGCTGCACCTGCTCTACGGCAAGCTTCCCGAAATCGCCGCCGCCTTGGATATCAACGAGGTCAACCTGACGCCCGATACGCTCGACCGCTTGGCGCGCGGGCTGCTGAGGCCGGCGAAAGAGGACTGACGGCGTCGGCGTGAAAACAGCCTGCGTCGTGGCCTACTCGAAATGCAGACGCGCCGGCGGCAGGTGGCTGGCGTCGAGGCAGCACCAGGTGGCGATGTCGATGCCGAGATCTGCGAACAACGGCTGGAGCACGGCGACGCGGCGGAAGGGGGCGTTGCCGAGCGCGTCGCTCTCGCCGGCCAGGGTGCGCTCCGCGAGCGTCGTGACCGCTGCCGTGAGTGCGGCGAAGTCGTCGGCGAGTTCGACCGTCGCCCGGCCCTCGCCGCTGCCGTCCCAGGTCAGGCTGACCGAGAGCCAGGCATCGCCTGACGCCGCGCGGGCGCCGAGGCCGGTCACGGTGTCGCGCAGCGCGAAATGCGCCTGCCAGCCCCCGTCGTCTCTTTCCAACGTGCCGCCCTCGACCGCCAGGCCGCCCGGCGCGGCGGAGTCCGAGCGCAGGCGCGAAACACTGCCGCTGCCGTCGCTGCGCAAGCGCCCGCGCAACACCAGGCCACCAGCGGCAAAAGGCTCGCAGCTGAAGCCGAATTCGGCGCCACCACTGCCGGCTTGCACGTCGCAGCGCGAGGTGACCTGGCGCCTGGCGGTGCTCAGCGTGCGCAGGCGCGAATCAAGGCGCTGGATATCGGCCAGGGCGAGGAAGTCGCCGAGGCCGGCGATGGTCCTGCGCAGCCAATGGGGCTCGACCGCCGGCATGCCGGCAAAGGGCTTGGCGACCGACCAGACGGCGGCGGGCGGGCGCTCGTAAAGCGGCTCGTAGATGTCGTCAAACAGCAGCAGCGCCGGGGTCACCAGCGAGACGAGCTCGGCCAGGCCCTCCTCGCCGTCCATGCGGCCTGAGCCATAGCCGGCTTCGGCAAAGGGGTCGTAGTCGGCCAGGCCGGCCCCGGCAATGGCGAGCCCGTCCGGGAAACGCGCCTGCCAGCCCACCATCACCGCGGTGGCGAAGCGCGAGCGCGCGCCGTCGCCGGTCTCGCCGAGCTGGTAGCCGCCGGTCAGCCTATAGCGCAGCGCCGCGACCAGGCCGTCGCGGCGGCAGGCGACGGCGCTGGATGCATCGCCGCCGGCCTCGCAGGCCTGTTGCCAGACGGCCTGATAGGCGCCGAGCCAGTTGGCCCGATCGGTGGCCTCGTCGAAGGATTCGGGAATGTCGAACGGCACCGTCGCGTCGATGCCGTAGAAGCGCTCGGCCTCGGCTCGCAACAGCGCCGCCACCTTGATATTGGTGTTGCTTTCGGCCCAGGGCCGGTCGGCATAGATCAGGGCCTGGTTGTGGTGACAGGCGAGGCAAAGCCCGCGGTCGACATAGCCTACCCTCGGCCTGCCGCCCTCGCGGTAGTCGCTGATGACCTGGTATTCGAAGCGCCCGGCGGCCTCGTTGTAGCTGATCGCCTCGACCGAGCCCGTGCGCGGCTGGTAGCCGAGATAGAGCCGGTCCTTCATCATCAGGCCGGACTCGTGGGGACCGGGCGCGGGCTCGGTGTCGACGGCGCCGACGGCGCGCGGAAAGCCGAAGAAATCGGGCTCCGCCTCATGGCGGTGTAGCGAGCGCCCGATGGGGTGCAGCACGCGCTTGATGGGCTCGCGGAAGCCCGGGCCGAGACGCGCGGCGATGCGGTCGGTCAGGGCCTCGAAGGGATAGGGCACGGTGATCCGCCAAACCCCGTCGACCTCCTCGGCGAGCACGAAATCGAGCAGCGAGCGGCCTACCGGCGGCAGGTCCGGCCCGCGGTTCTCCGCCGAGGTCAGCGCCTCGGGCTCGGCCAGCGCCGGCAGCGCGAGGGCAAGCGCCGCCAGGGCCAGGAAGAGTCGTCGCATCACCATGGCCGCACCTTAGCCCGGTTGGTCACGGCCCGCATAGCGCTTAGGATCGCGCCATGGCGACGCAGTCGGACAGCACAGCGGCCCTTGGCGAGAACCGTATCGCCTCGACCGCTGTAGATGACATGCAGCGGCTGGGCCTCGGGCTGGTGCTGACCTCGCTCGCCAGCATTCCCATCCTGGTCTTCCTGCCCGAAGAGCTGGCGGGCGGCGACGATCTGGCGCTCGTGGCGCTGGTCTTTCCGCTTACCGCCTTGGGTTTCGCCGTGACGCTGTCGCGGCGTTGGCTGGCCTGGCGGCGTTTCGGGCGCCTGGCCCTGGTCATGGACCCCTTTCCGGGCTCGCTGGGCGGCGATGTCGGCGGCCAGGTCGACCTGCCGTTGCGCTATGGCAACCGCCACCCCATCACCGTGGCGCTGGCCTGCTCGCGCATTGACAAGCGTAGCGAAGGCGCGGATCGCGAGTCGGTGATATGGGACCGCGACGGCCTTGCCGAGGCCGCCCCGGCCGCCGCCGGCACCCGGGTTCGCTTCCGCTTTGCGGTGCCCGATTCGCTGCCGGCCAGCGCAGCCGAGGGCGACAATGAATGCCGTTGGCGCCTGCGCCTGCGCGTGCCGGGCCGGGGCTTCGACCGCGTCTTCGAGTTGCCCGTGGCGGCCGGCGACCCTGAGCGCTCGCGCAGCCCTATCGCTGACTCGCACGAAACCCTGCTGGCCGCCGGCGCAGCCCAGGCCCTGCCATGGGGCATCCGCATGCAGCGCCAAGGCGACAGCCTGACCCTGCACCTCTCCGCCTTCCGCAATACCGGGCTGGCCCTGGTGTTGACCGCGCTCGGTGCCGTCCTGGCGGCCCCGGCGGTCGCCTTGGCGGCCGTCGCCAGGGACCTCATCGGCGGCGGCCTGTTCGACCTCATTTTGGCGGTGGTGCCCGGTCTCATCGCTTTGGTCTGCGGTCTTCTCGGCCTGCTGCTGATGCTCGCCGGCCTGCGCGACCTCGGCCGCAGCCGCACCGTCTTTGCCGGGCACAGCGGTATCACCGTGGTCTCGCGGCTGTTCGGCCTGCCCTTCGGCACGGAGCGCCTGGGCGGCGTGACCAGGTTCGAGACCGAGGTCGGCTCGCGCAGCGGCACCGGCCCGGGCTCGAAGAAAACCGTGCGCCTGATCGCCCGCGACCGCAGCGGCGGCAAGCTAGTCGTCGCCGACGGCATCCGCGACCCGGCGCTGCTGCGCCGCCTCGAGCACGCCCTGGGCCATGCCACCGGCTTGCCCGCCCCGCCGCCCACATGATATGCGTTGCCCGAATTCCGTGCCCCTGTGGCGGAATTGGTAGACGCGGCAGACTCAAAATCTGTTGTCCGCAAGGACGTGCCGGTTCGAGTCCGGCTGGGGGCACCACCGCCTGGGCGAGGTTTGTGAATTGAAATCAAGGCTTTGGCCGCCTGCGGCCTGGCCGGCCCACGACTTGGTGCCTTGGCGTGAGGCAAGACGTCTCTGCGCCAGGCCCGTTCTCGGCCCGTTTCGCCGTGACGAGCCCGATCGTCGGGACGGTAGCCCGGGCCGCGCTCGCTCAGTCGCCACTCCGGCCCTATGGCCTCGTAGGCAGGGATCGCGCGGAGGTCCGAGGTTGACGGGCCGGGCCGAAGATTAAGAGGGCCGCGCCGCTCGCTCCGGCGAAGAAGCGGCATGCGGACCGGATCGACTGGTGCGGCTGCATCGGCGACCTCCACGGCGGCGTCCAGGCGCTTCCGTCCTCGTCAGGTCTGCGCCAAAGCACGCGCCTGGTCTGCCCCTCTCCGATTACAACATGCCACCTATTGAACCCCGCTCGAAGGTCTCCAGCCGACCTCAGACCAAACGACACTGATAAAGACACATTTTCGCTCTCACTTGGTGAGTCCGGTCTAACTTTTCACGCGCTCATGGTCCGGGTCGTAGAACGGCCGAGCGCTGGCTGTCGCGGCGTGTTGGCTGCCGCCAAGCTCGATCGCGTAGGATGCCTCTTCGATCCACGCCTTGTCGGCGCCGTCGGGCAGGTCGAGATAGCCCATGCCCACGGAACGACCCAGCGTGTAGCCGAAGGCGCCGGAGGTGGTCATGCCGGCGAGCTTCCCATTGCGGAAGATCGGCTCGTCGTGCAGCAGGATCGGCTCCGCATCGTCCATCAGGAAATGCACCAGGCGGCGGCTGAGAGGGCTTTGCCTTTGCCGCTCCAGGGCCTCGCGGCCGATGAAGTCGGCATTCTTCTTGAACGAGACGGCGAAGCCGAGGCCCGCCTCGAGCGGCGTGTCGGCCGGCGTGATGTCGTGGCCCCAATGGCGGTAGCCCTTTTCGCTGCGCAGCGAATCGAGAGCATGGTAACCGGCCAGGCGGAGGCCGAGGTCTTGGCCCTCGGCCATCAGCGAATCGAAAACCGGGCCGCTGAACTCCGTCGGCAGGTAGAGCTCCCAGCCCAGCTCGCCGACATAGGTGATGCGCATGGCGCGCGCCTTGGCGTAGCCGATGTCGATCTCCTGGCTGGTGGCGAACGGGAAAGTCTGGTTCGAGAAATCGGCATCGGACAGGCGTGCCAGGAGCTGCCGCGAGTTTGGCCCCATCAGCGACAGCACGCCATAGGCCGAGGTGACGTCTTCGATGGTGACGAAGGCGCCGTCATCGAGGTGGCGGCGGAGCCAATTGATGTCGCGGGCTTGCGAGACGGCGGAGGTGACCACGAGATATCTGTCCGCGGCCAGGCGCGTCACGGTCAGGTCGGCCTCGCTGCCGCCGCGCGAATTGAGGAATTGCGTGTAGACCACCTTGCCCACGGGCACCGCCACATCGGCGGCGCAGATGCGTTGCAGCTGGGCCTCCGCGTCGCGTCCCTGAACGACCGCCTTGCCGAACGACGAGAGATCGAACAGGCCGACGGCCTCGCGCACAGCCTTGTGTTCCTCGCCGACAGGCGCGAACCAGTTCTGCCGGCCATAGGAATAGTCGTAGGCGGTGCTGACGCCTTCGGGTGCGTACCAGTTGGCGCGCTCCCAGCCGGCGGCCTCGCCGAAGCTGGCATTGCGCCGGGCCAGGCGGCTGTGCAGCGGCGTCTCGCGCACCGGGCGCGCGGTCTCGACCTGCTTGTGCGGCCAATGCATGGCGTAGAGCAGGCCGAGGCTTTCGCGGATGCGGTCGTGCAGATAGCGGCGGTTGACCTGGAAGCGCTGGAAGCGGGCGATGTCGATCTCGGACAGGTCCATGGTCGGCCGGCCCTCGACGATCCATTCCGCCACCGCGCGCCCGACGCCGGCGCCGCTGAGGATGCCTTGCGAGTTGAAGCCGGCGGCGACGAAGAAGTTCTTCACTTCCGGCGCTTCGCCGACGATGAAGCGGTTGTCCGGCGTGAAGCTCTCCGGGCCGTTCATGAAATGGCGGATGCCCGCCTTCTCGAGCAGGGGAATCATTGCCATGGCCCGGGTCAACGGCGGCCCGAACTGATCCCAATCCTCCTGCAGCTCGCCGAATTCGAACTGTGCGGGCAAGGCGCTCAGAGGCAGCGGCTTGGCAGCCGGCTCGAAGGCGCCGACCAGCAGCTTGCCGGCATCCTCCTTGACATAGACGGTGCCGTCGGTGTCGCGCAGCACCGGCAGGTCGGGCGGGATGGCCGCATCGGCTTCGGTCGTCACATACATGTGCTCGGCGGCGTAAAGCGGCACATTGACGCCGGCCAGGCGGCCGATATCGCGGGCCCAGATGCCGGCGCAATTGGCGACAACCTCGCAGGCTATGGTGCCCTGGTCGGTCACGACCCCGCGAACCGCGCCGCCTGTGATCTCGAAGCCTGTGACGGCGACCCTCTCGATGATGCGAACGCCGGCTTGGCGCGCGCCCTTGGCGAGTGCGATCGTGGTGTCGATGGGATTGGTCTGGCCGTCGCCCGGGATGAAGCCGCCGCCGAGAACCTTGCTCTCGTCGAGCAGCGGGTAGAGCTCTTTGGCCTCGGCCGGGCCGACCATGCGGGCCTCGACCCCGAAGACCTGGCCGAGCGAGATCATGCGCGCGACCTCGGTCAGCCGCCCCGGCGTGCGCGCGACCTGCAACGAGCCGTTGGCCTTGAAGCCCGTGGCCTGCCCCGTTTCCGCCTGCAACGCCCCGTACAGGACGGGACCGTAGCGGCACAGCTCGGTCATGGTGTGCGTGGCGCGCAGCTGCGTGACCAGCCCGGCGGCATGCCAGGTGGTGCCGCAGGTCAGCTCGCCGCGCTCGAGCAAAGTGACGTCGGTCCAGCCCAGCTTGGCCAGATGATAGGCGATCGAGTTGCCGGCGATGCCGCCGCCGATGATGACGACCCGGGACTGGCTGGGAAAGGCTTCGGCCACGGCAACGTGCTCCTCAATAGGGTGGCGGCGTGATCGCCCAGATCACGACGCTCTCAGTCTCGCCCGGATTGTGTATCAGAATTCTACATTTGACCGATCCTATCCAACCGGTCTCTCAGCGCGAGCCAGGCGCTGGCGACTTCCAGACCCACCGTGCGCAGGCGATGCAACGGAAAGCGCCGTATCGGCGTCAGCGGCAGCGGCAGGGCGCTCTCGTCCCCGCTCAGCGCGTAGTCCGCGATGGCGGTCCCCATGCGCGTGGCCAGCGCCACGCCGCGGCCGTTATAGCCAAGCGCCATGACCAGGCCGGGCGTCGGCTCGTGGACATGCGGCAGGTGGTCGCTGGTGATCGCCACCAATCCGCCCCAGCGATAGGGCCAGGCGATGTCCGCCAGCTCAGGGAATATCTTGATCGCGCGGGCCTGTAACTGGCCGAAAAGGCGGTTAAGTCCGTAGCGAAAGGTGGCGCCGCGCCCGCCGATGAGAAAGCGCCCGTCCGTATCCAGGCGGTAATAGACGAGCAGGCGATTGGTATCCGAGGCACAGACATGGTCGCGCATGATCTTGTCGCGCAGCGCTGCCGGCAGCGGCTCGGTGGCGATCTGAATGGAGGCGATGGGCACGAAGGATCGCCCGACCGGGCCGAACGAGGGATCGGTATAGCCGTTCGCGCACAGCAGCACCCGATCGGCATTGACCGTTCCGGTAGCGGTTTGCAGAGCGAAGCGATCGCCCCTTCGCTCGATGGCCCTCACGGCCGCATCGGAGAAAATGCTTGCGCCCAAGTCGCGCGCCGCGCGGCCGAGGCCAAGGGTGTATTTCAGCGGCTGCAGCGCCCCGGCGCGGCGGTCAAGGAACCCGCCCACATAGGCCGAGCTGCCAAGCGCGTCACCGACCGCGGCGCGATCGAGCATCTCGACCTCGGCGCCGCGCGCTTGCCATTGCGCACATCTTGCCGACAGGGTTCGCATCGTTGCAGCGCTATAGGCCGGTTGGATCCAGCCGCCACGGTTTGTCAGGCAATCAATCCGATACTGTTCTATGGTTCGAAATACCGCATCGGCGGTATCTCCGGCAAATGCGGCCAGACGCTCGCCACGCTCAGCGCCGAACCTGGCGACGATTTCGTCGGGATCGACCTTGAGGCCGGAGATGACTTGACCGCCATTGCGCCCCGAGGCACCCCAGCCGGGATGGGCCGCGTCGAGCACGATAACGCTGCGGCCGCTTGCGGCGACACGCAATGCGGCAGAAAGGCCGGTGATGCCGGCACCGACAATGGCGACATCCGCATCGGCGTCCCCGTCCAAATGCTGATGATCCCAAGCGGGTGCGGTGCTCTCCCAGAGAGATGTCATCTCGATCGGAAGGTCCCTTGCATCCATAGGAGAAGTCCATCCCTTGATTCCTGACGCCGCCGACTCAATGCGGTATCATGATAAGGGAAAAAATGGCCTTTGAGTTTCTTGTGCCAAGAGGGTCGCACTGGGCATCATGTGGAGGGGGAAATCCGATGACAAAATTGACTCTGGTGACGACGGCGAGCGTGTTGGCGATACTGGCCGGCGGCGCCAGCGCCGAGGACAGCGTGACTTTCGCCTCGTGGGGCGGTGCCTATCAGAAAGCGCAACGCGCGGCCTTGCTGACACCGGCAGAGGAGATGCTGGGCGTCAAGATCCTGGAGGACACCCTGACCGGCCTTGCCGAGGTGCGGGCGCAGGTCAGGGCCGGCGCGGTGACATGGGACATTGTCGATCTCGAAATCGATTCCTGTGTCCGCGCCGCCCAGGAAGGGCTGCTGGAGCCGCTCGACTACAGCATTGTCTCGAGTGACGGCTTCGAGCAGGCCGCTTTCGCCGACCACTGGATCGGCGTGATCTATTTCTCCACCGTGCTGGCCTATTCCACGCAAGCCTATGGCGACAATCCGCCGCAATCCTGGAGCGATTTCTGGGATATCGAGACTTTTCCCGGTGCCCGCGCGATGCAGAAGGACCCGAGCGCCAATGTCGAGATCGCCTTGATCGCAGACGGCGTGCCGCTCGACGAGGTCTATCCGATCGACATGGACCGGGCGTTCGCCAAGCTCGACGAGATCAAGCCGCATATCGAGGTGTGGTGGAGCTCCGGCGCCCAGTCGGCGCAGCTCATGAAGGACGGCGAGGTCGAGATGTCGACCATCTGGAACGGCCGCATGGACGCGGCCATGGCCGACGGGGCGCAGGGGGACTACACCTATAATGGCGGCATCGCATCGTTGGATTGCCTGGCCATCCCGAAGGGATCGGAGAACACGGACGTGGCCATGAAGGTGCTCGCCGCGATGGTGACGCCCGAGCTGCAGGCCAACATTCCCGCCCATATCAACTACGGCCCGACCAACAGCGGCGCCTTCGCGCTCGGCAGGATCAGCGAGGAGATGGCCGCCCGCAGCCCGTCGGCGCCGGCGAACCTGAAAAACCAGGTCATCGTGCGCGCCGGGTGGTGGGCCGAAAACGGCGAGACCCTGCAGGAGCGCTGGGACGCCTGGCAGATCGAGTAGGCGGTTCACCTCGACGTGCCATGACTGAGAGAAAATCCGTCCCCATCACGATCGCCTCTGTCAGCAAGACCTATCAGGATGTGACCGCGCTCGATGCCGTGGACCTGGAGGTCGAGAGCGGCGAGTTCATCACCTTGCTGGGGCCGTCCGGCTCCGGCAAGACCACGCTCCTGATGGTGCTTGCCGGGTTTACCCGCCCGACCGCGGGGAGCGTGCACATCGACGGCCAGGACATCACCCGGCGACCGCCGCACAAGCGCGATCTGGGCATGGTGTTTCAGAGCTATGCGCTGTTTCCCCATATGACGGTGGGCGCCAATGTCGCCTATGCCCTCAAGGTCCGGAAGGTTGCGCGGGCCGAGATCGAGCAGCGGGTGCGCGCGGCGCTCGATCTGGTGCAGCTGGCCCATGTTGCCGAGCGCATGCCCGACGCGCTGTCCGGCGGCCAGCGCCAACGCGTCGCGCTGGCGCGCGCCATCGTCTTCGAGCCGCGGATATTGTTGATGGACGAGCCACTGTCGGCGCTCGACAAGAAGCTCCGCGAGCAGATGCAGATCGAGATCCGACATCTGCACGAGCGGCTCGGCATCACCACGGTCTACGTCACCCACGACCAGCGCGAGGCGCTGACCATGTCCGACCGTATTGCGGTGATCAACGAAGGCCGCATCGTTCAGGTCGACACGCCGGAGCAGCTCTATAACCGGCCGAATTCGCTGTTCGTGGCGGACTTCATCGGCGAGTCGACGGTCCTTCCCCTGCGCCGCGCCGATGATGCGCTGATGCTTGGAGACCAAGCCGTCAAAGCGGAACATCCGCTGCCGGCGAGTGGCGATGCCTATCTGGTCGCCAGGCCCGAGAAGCTGGAGTTCGTCGACGGCCAGCCGGCAGCCGATCTCAATCTGCTCAGTGGCGTATTGGAAGAAAGCATCTTTCAAGGCGAGGCCTTGCTGATCCGCATCAAGCTTGCCGACGGAACCATAGTGACCTCGCGCCGGGCGACACGGCGCGACGAGGTGAGCTCGGTGCCAGATATCGGTGCAGCCGTCACCTTGGGTCTGCGCGCCAGCGATACGATCGTCGTGCCGGACCGATGAGCAACGCCCCCGCCCTTGCCGCCGACGCCCGCCGTGAACGGCGCCGGATACTTGGCTTGTCGATACCAGCCGCGACGATCATTACCGTGATCGTGTTCCTGCCGTCCATATGGCTGTTCGGGCTTTCTTTCGTCGAGGGCGAGGCGTTCAGTCTTGCGCATTACCAGCGCATGATCGACAGCTCGGCCTATTTCAAGATTTTTCGCCAGACCTTCGAGATCAGCATCGTCGTCACGGTGCTGTGCGTGTTGCTCGGCTATCCGCTCGCCTACTTGATATCGCAATTGCCCAGGCGCGCCGCCGGTCTCTGCCTGGTGCTGGTCTTCATCCCGTTCTGGACGTCGCTGCTGGTGCGCACCTATGCTTGGCTGGTGCTGTTGCAGCGCAAGGGGCTGATCAATTCCTGGCTGCTCGACCTCGGCGTTATCGATACGCCGATCCGCCTGGTGCACAATACCACGGGCACGGTGATCGGCATGCTGCACATCATGCTGCCGTTCCTCATCCTGCCGACCTACAACGCCCTCAAGAGCATCGACCGCAACTACCTGCTGGCCGCGGCAAATCTGGGTGCCTCGCCGGTGCGCGCCTTCTGGACGGTGTTTTTCCCGCTGTCGCTGCCGGGGGTCATCGCCGGGTCGTTGCTGGTGTTCATCCTGTGTCTCGGCTTCTATGTCACGCCGGCGCTGCTCGGCGGCGGCAAGGTAACGATGGTGTCGATGCAGATTCAGCAGAACGCCGCGTTGTATTTCGACTGGGGCGCGGCGAGCGCGCTCGGCGTGGTGCTGTTGGCCGTAACCCTGTTGCTGTTCCTGGTGATCGGCCGCGCGCTGCCCGTAGATAGACTGATGGGGGCGCGCTGAGCATGCTCCGCGGACCCGCATCGGACACCCAGATCACCCATCTTGGGCGGCTATGGCTATATGTCGTCGGCGTGCTGGTGCTGCTGTTCCTGCTGTTGCCGGTCGTCATCGTCATTCCGATGTCGTTTTCGGACTCGACCTATTTGCAGTTCCCGCCGGAAACCTGGTCATTGCGCTGGTACCGGGAATTCTTTGGCTCCGACGAATGGCTGCTCGCGACCTGGATCAGCTTCCGCGCCGCCATCCTCACGATGCTGGTGGCGACGCCATTGGGAATCGCCGCTGCCTACGGGCTTCATTTTTCCGGCAGCCGCTGGGCGCGGGCCGTACGCATGGCCCTGATCATGCCGCTGATCATTCCCATCATCATCCTCGCGGTGGGCGCATTCTATCTCTATGTGAAGATCGGCCTGGTCAACACGACGCTCGGCCTGGTGCTGGCCCATTCGGTACTGGCCATGCCCTTCGTTGTGGTCACGGTGAACGCCGGGCTGCAGCAGTTCGACAGGAACCAGGAGATGGTGGCGCGCAGTCTCGGCGCCTCGCGGTTGAGGGCATTCCTTACGGTCACTTTGCCGCAGATCCGCAATTCGGTCGTCGCCGGCGCGCTGTTCGCCTTCATCGTCTCCTTCGACGAAGTGGTGATCGCGCTGTTCATCTCGAGCGGGCCGAAATCGACCATCACCCGGCGCATGTTCACCAGCCTGCGCGACCAGGTCGACCCGACCATCGCCGCAATCTCGACCATGCTCATCGTCGCCTCGGTGATCCTGCTGGGGACGGCCGCGTTGCTTCAGCGCAAGCGGGGCTAGACCCCACGGCTTGTCAGGATCGGGCTAAAGGGGCACCATATGTCCACAGGTAGAAGCCACTTTGTCCAGCGCACCATCAAACGGGTACAGAGTGTCAGAATAGTAAGGTTCGCGGGCTGGTTTCTCAGGAGGATCAAGGGAGGTATCACGATGTCGATAGATATGACTCGGCGGGTGCAAAGTGCACTCGCGGCGATCCTGGTTTGCGGCGTCACAGCGATCGCTGCGGCCCAGGCCGGACCGGTTAGCGACCAGGATTTGCTGAATTCCACGAGTAATTCGGGCGAATGGTTGATGTATGGCAGGGACTATGCGAACCACCGCTTCAGTCCTCTGAGCGAGATCACACCCGACAATGTCGACCAGCTGCGACCGTCCTGGTCGTTTTCGACAGGCGGCCAGCTCGGCGGATTGGAGGCGACGCCGCTGATACGCGACGGGGTGATCTATATTTCCGCTGACTATTCGCGCGTGTTCGCGCTCGACGCCCGCACAGGCGTGATGAAATGGGCCTTCGAGCCGGAATATGACGCCGCCCTCGACGCCGAGCTGTGCTGCGGTCCGGTCAATCGCGGCGTCGCCTTGCACGGCGATCTGGTTTACGTCAACACCGTTGCCGCCGATCTTGTGGCGCTGAACCGCGATAGCGGCGAGATCGTCTGGAGCCAATCTCTCGGCAATTGGCGCCGCGGCATTACCGCGACCGGTGCGCCGTTGGTTCTCAAGGGGCTGGTCATTACCGGCATCGCCGGCGCCGAATATGGCGTGCGCGGCTATATCAAGGCCTTCGACGCCAAGACCGGTGCCGAAAAATGGACCTCCTATATGATCCCCGGACCGGGCGAGCCGGGCAACGAGACCTGGCCCGGCGATACCTGGAAGACCGGTGGCGCAACAACCTGGCAGACCGGCGCCTACGACCCGGACCTCAACCTGCTCTATTGGGGCACCGGCAATCCCGGACCGTGGAACTCGGACCTGCGTGTCGGCGACAATCAATGGTCGTGTTCGCTGGTGGCGATCAATCCGGATGACGGCTCGATCGTCTGGGGCTATCAATACACGCCCAACGACGCCTGGGATTATGACGGCAACAATGCGCCGCTTTTGATCGACGCGACGGTCGACGGCACCATGCGCAAGCTCGCCGTTCAGTCCAACCGCAACGGCTTCCTTTACGTGCTCGACCGCGCGACCGGCGAGTTCATCTATGCCGAGCCGACCGTGCCGGGAATCAACTGGACGACCGGCCTCGATCCGGATACCGGACGCCCCAACGTCAACGAGGCGATGCGTCCGCTTTCCGGCGGCCCCACCATCGAGCCCATCGTGCCCGGCCTGGAAGGTGGCACCAACTGGTTTCCCGCCGCCTACAATCCCGACCTCGGCTATGTCTTCCTCAACTCCAACGACTGGCCGATGGGCATGACCGCATGGCCGGCCGAAGACGTCGTCTACACACCCGGTGACCTCTACATGGGTGTCGATTTCCAGATGTACCGCCACAAGGACATCGTCGGGCGGACCATGGCGTTCGATCTCAGTACCGGTTCGTTCGCCTGGGAGACGCCAAGCGCGCTGCCCCTGTTCGCCGGCATACTCGCCACTGGCAGCGGCCTGGTCTTCACCGGTGACGAGCTTGGCTATGCCTTGGCGTTGGATGCCAAGACCGGCGAGAAGCTCTGGCAGTTCCAGACCGGATCGGGGATCAACGCCTCGCCGATCACCTATGAGCTCGACGGCACGCAATATATCGCCCTGCTCTCGGGACTGGGTGGCGATCCCAGCTTCTACTATGCGGGCCCCAAGGGCGGCATGCTCTGGATCTTCTCGCTCGGCGGCAAACCGCCGCAATCGACGGACATGATCAGCCAGACCGATATCGAAGGGGCGCTTCCCGACTTCGAATAATCGATGCCCTCGATTATGGCTAAGGCAACGGCACTGATGTCGGCGTCACGCGAGTATTGCGTGGCGCCGATCGCCGCATTTCTGCTGTTGATTTCGCTCGCCTGCCTGGCCGGCGAGCCAGGCAGCGATGAGACCGAGGGACTCACCAACCCCCTTCTTGCCGATGCGGGCGCCATCAACCTCGGGCGACGCTTCTATCGCGCGCGCTGCATCATCTGCCACCTCAAGGCGGGCGGTCGCGGACCGAAGATTTTCCGCTCCGATTTGACCCATGAACAGTTTCTCGAGGTCGTGATCAACGGCCGTGACAGCACCCAGATGCCGGCTTTCGGAGAGCGCATGTCACCGGACGATGTTTGGGCGGTCCATGCCTTCGTCATGTCGCGCGATCGCTACTGACGTGCGGCGAGCGGCTCTGATCACGCTCCTGGCGGCTGTCTTGGGTCTCTTCATTGTGCCCGCGTTGGGCGCCGACGAGATTGCCGGCGCGGCGCGCGCGTTTCGCGGCGATGTCTTGATCGTGCGCGGTGCCAAAGTCCGGCTGTTCGGCATCGTCGCGCCGGCGCCCAACGAGACATGTGCCAGTGCCGAAGGCAATTGGCCATGCGGCCGAGAGGCCAAGGCAGCGCTCAGCGGATCGGTCAAGGGACGTGACGTCGTATGCTCGATTGTCGCCAAGGTCGGCCATGGCAGCGTCCAGGCGACGTGCCTGCTGGGCGCGGTGGACATCGCGGAAATGATTGTCCGCGCCGGCTGGGCCCGTGCCGAGCCGGCCATGAGCGACGCCTATCTCGAAGCCGAACGGGATGCCCGATCAAGACAAGCCGGAATGTGGCAGACGAAGTAAATCACTCCCTCAACCGGTTGTTTCCCGGGTCGAACGGCGATGCCTCGATCACCGTCGCACGATGACGCCTGCCGAGGATCTCGACCTCGAGCTCCGTACCGATCGCGGCATTGTCAGGGCGCACCATGGCGAGCGCCAGGCTCTTGTCGACGCGCCAGCCGAAGCCGCCGCTGGTGACGCGGCCGACCAGCGTGCTGTCGGCGTAGAGCGGTTCGCTGCCACGGGCATCGGCGTCGCCGACGTCGGTCACGACCAGCGTCACGAAGCGATTGTCGAAGCCCTTCGCCTGCCAGGCAAGCAGCGCCTCGCGGCCGAAGAAATCGCCCTTGTCGAGATCGACAAAGCGCTCAAGACCGGATTCAAGCGCGGCATATTCGATCGACAGTTCCGTGCCCCAGGCAAAATAGGATTTCTCCAGGCGCAGCGAATCCATGGCCCGCATGCCGAACGGCCTGATGCCGAATTCCCTGCCCGCGTCCATGAGCAAATCGAAGATCGCGTTCTGCATGGAGATCGGGTGGTGCAGCTCCCAGCCAAGCTCGCCGACATAGCTGACGCGAGCCGCGCGTACTTGTGCGGCGCCGATATCGATGTTGCGTTCGCTCATCCAGGGAAAGGCAGCGCTCGACAGGTCGGCATCGCTGAGCCTGGCCAGGACGTCGCGCGAGCGCGGTCCCGCCAACACCAGGACGCCGATCGCCTCGGTGAGGCTTTCGAGCCGGACGCCGCCGCCCGCCGGCAAGGCCTTCTCCAGCGTGTCGGTATCGTGACGCTCGCCGGCGGCGGCCGAGACCAGAGTGAACGCGTCCGGCCCGTCGCGCATGATGGTGAACTCCGAGCGCACGCCGCCATTGGCCGACAGGATATGGCCGAGCCTGACCCGGCCGGGCCCGGGCAAGCGGTTGGCGACCAAGCCGTCCAGCCAGGCCTCGGCGCCTGGGCCGCTGACCCTGGTCTTGGCGAATGCGGTCAGGTCAAGCACGCCGACGGCCTCGTGCACGTTGCGGCATTCGGCGCCGATGGCCTCGAAATCGTTGCTGCGGCGGAAGCTCAAGACGTCGCGCGGCTCTGCCCCATCGGCTGCGAACCAGTTGGGCCGCTCCCAGCCGTTCTTCTGGCCGAACACGGCACCTAGCGCCTTCATGCGGCCATAGCACGGCGATGTCTTCAAAGGCCGGGCGGCGGGTTTTTCCTCGTTGGGATAGGCGACGGCGTATAGATCGACATGGGCTTCGTGGTTCTTAAGCTTCAGATAGCCCGCCGAGGCATAGGCACCGAAGCGGCGCGGATCGACGCCCAGCATGTCGATCGACGGCTCGCCCTCGACGATCCATTCGGCCAATTGCCAGCCGGCGCCGCCGGCGGCGGTGATGCCGAA
>CAZVDW010000554.1:0-3540 GCA_964625645.1 uncultured Rhodospirillaceae bacterium | reverse complement strand
TCCGCAAGGCTGCTGCGCGAACCTATGACGAGCTATGGCAAGCCGCCGGAGCCGTCTGCGACCTCTTCTCGGAAGAAGAATGCCAAAACTATTTCAAAGCTGCCGGATATGAGGCCAATTAAATGCGACACGCTCTAGCCGATACCGGCCCTGGCCAGGGCCTCGGCGAGCGTCTGCTCGTCGAGGCTCTCGCCGTGAAACAGTGGCCTGCGCCTCGGCCGCCACGTCTATGTCCAGACCATGGAACAGCTTGGCCCGCCAGGCCAGGCCGATGATGCGGTTGGGGCCGGGCGGGTAGTCGAGCCAGGAGAGCACCGGGGCCGGGGCGAGGTAGACGCGGCCGGCGCGCACCGCGGCCATGTCGGCCCAGATATCCAGGCGTCCAGCATTCTCGTAGAAATCCGGATCGATGGTGGGAAGGCCTTGGCATCACCGATGCAGGCCTGGACGGCGTCGATATGCGCCTCGCTCAGCACGTTCGTTGCGGTCTGTTCCGTCACTCGGCCGGGGTGGCGTTGGCCGGCTCGATCCTGTGCAGCACCGGCAGGGATCTCGCAAATATCAGGTAGGCAAGGATCTCGAATGCGAAGATGCCGACGGTCACGAGGATCTCCGGCAGCGACGGAAAATAGGTGGATTGGTCGCCGGGATTGAAGGCGATCAGGTAGGCGTCGAGGCGATAGAGCGAACCGGCGAGCAGCATGGAAAGCCCGGAGACGAACAACAGGCGCGGGCTCCTACGGCCGGCGACGGAGAATAGAATGACGATCGGCAGCACGAACAGCCCCGTCTCGATGAGGAACATCAGGCTGAGGAAATCGCCGGCGAAAGCCAAGCCCAGCTTGCCGCGCACAGCGAGATCGGCAAAGCGCACCACGAGGAACAGCACCAGGGTCCAGCGCAACACCACCGACATGTGCCCCAGGATGGTGGTCTCACGCGGTCGCCTGAAGCCCTCGGCGGCGACCATGGCTTCGAAGACGACGACGGAGAAACCCATGGCGATGGCCGAGATCAGGAACAACAGCGGCAGCAGCTGGGTCTGCCAGAGCCCGTGCAGCTGGTGGCCGAAGATCACCATCATGGTACCGAGCGAGGACTGATGCATGGCCGGTAGCAGCACGCCGAGGGCGATGAAGGCGAACAAGACCTTGTTCAGCCGCCGCCGCACGTCGCGCATGCCGAAGCGCTCGAGGAAGGCCGGCGCGAATTCGATCCACATCACCACGATGTAGGCGGCAATGCAGACCGCGACCTCGAACATCACCGAGTTGGGCTGGCCTTTGCCGGGCCACATGATGTGCCAGAAATTCCAATAGCGGCCGAGATCGAACATCACCGCCACGCCGCCCAGGGTATAGCCGAACAGGCTGGCAAGCAGGGCCGGGCGGACCAGCGGATGGTACTGCCCGCGGTTGAAGACATAGACCAGCAAGGCCATGGCGAAGCCGCCGCAGGCGAAGGCGGTGCCGATAACGATATCGACGACGACCCAGATGCCCCAGGTATAGCCGTCGTTGATGTTGGTCACCGCGCCGATGCCGTAGATGAAGCGCACGGCGAGAAGCCCCCCCGCGACCAGAACCAGCGCCGCGAGGAAGACCGTTAGCGGCGTGACCAGCCTGCCACTTGCCGATGTGTATCCCGACATCTAGGTCCCGGTCCCTTCGCCCTCGCGTTCTTCCAGGCCCTCGCCCAAGAGCTCGTCCTGAGCATTCCTGCGGACGGCGAAAATCAGGCCGGCCAGGACCACGATGGGCGCCACCAGGCCCTTATAGATGGTGTGCTGAATGGTCTCCGAAATCGCGGCGTAGGAGCGCTCCGGAAGCGTCGGCAGCCCGAGCTTCTCGAACGGCACGCCGCTGAGCATGAGCATCTGGGTGCCGCCGCCTTCGGTCTCGCCGTAAACGTGGTCGACATAGGTGGCGACGGGTACCTTGCCGGTCACCTCGCCGGTCTCCGTGGAGCGCCGCGGGAACTTGGTGATCTCGCCCGGCGCGAGCGCCTTGCGCCGCCTGATCTCCGCCTTCAGCTCGCTGACCGGACCGTACAGGGTCGCCCCGGTGGGGCAGGCATCGGCACAAGCCGAGAACTTGCCCTCATCCCAGAGGTGGCGGCAGAGCTCGCATTTGTGGATTTCCGGAAACGGCTTGTCGTAGTCGAACTTGGGGATGCGGAAGGGGCATGAGGCGACGCAATAGCGGCAGCCGATGCAGGCGTCCTTGTCGTAGGTGACGACGCCCGTCTTCGGCTCCTTCTGCAACGCCGTCACCGGACAGACCGAGACGCAGGAGGCATCGACGCAATGCATGCAGGAATGCTTGAAGAAGGCGAAGCCGTCGGTCTCGCGGTCCTTCACCTCATTGGTGCCGTCCGAGTACATCTTGATGACGTTGAGCGCCGCCGGCGAAAGGTGCGTGGTCTGGTCGAGATAGGGCTTGTCGGCCGGCGTATCCAGGGGCCGGTCGTTGGCGGTCTTGCACGCCGTCACGCAGGCCTTGCAGCCGACGCAAAGGGTCGAGTCGAACAACAGGCCGACGGCATCGGGAGATATCCGTAAGTTCTCGCGCGCTTCGGCAGCGCCGGCAGCGCCGCCGGCGGCGGCGACGCCTGCACAGCTGCCCGCCGCGCCTCTGAGAAAATCGCGCCTGGAGAGGCTGTTGACTGGTGTGCTAGCCATCGTGGGGCATCTCGCCGGCGCCCTCTTGCCCGAGGCGCCGCACGAACAGTGCCAGGCCGATCAGGCCGACACCCAGGACGAACGCCAGGAACCCCATGACCTCGCGGCTGGTCCCTTCGCCGTAAGGCTTGTAGATCGCCGGCATGCTGTCGTGGATCGCCATGCTGAAGCCGACCGCCGTCTCGCTGCAATTGTCGGCCTTGACGCAGTCGCTGAAGGGGGCCGTGAGCACGGTCTCGGGGCGGGCGTCGGGACTGATTATGACGCCCCCTTCGCCGCCGCGGATCGCGCGCCAGAGGTCGGAATCGCTCTCCTGGCCGAGCGTATTGCCGGGAACCCGGCCCTCGGTCTGGGCGGCGGCGTCACGCCACGCGCCCGCCGCGGCCGTCAGGGCCAGGGCGATCGCCAGCAGCAGCGAGAGGCCGCCAAGACCCTTGCGCAAACAGTGCATTCTCACACCCTAAGAGCGGCGCCGGTCACTCCCCGGCCTTCAGGCTGTAGGCGGTGCCCCAGCCCCAGGCGCCGGAGCCGAAGCCGCGGGCGATGACGCGCTCCTGGTAGATCTCCGAGACGGTGTTGCCGTCGCCGGCGAGCAGCGCCTTGGTCGCGCACATCTCGGCGCAGAGCGGCAGCTTGCCCTCGGCCAGGCGGTTGCGGCCGTATTTCTGGTACTCCGCCGCCGAGCCGTCCTCCTCCGGCCCGCCGCCGCAGAAGGTGCACTTGTCCATCTTGCCGCGATCGCCGTAATTGCTCGCCGAGGGGAATTGCGGCACCCCGAACGGGCAGGCGTAGAGGCAGTAGCCGCAGCCGATGCACAGATCCTTGGAGTGCAGCACCACCCCCTGGTCGGTCTCGTAAAT
>CAZVDW010000553.1:0-4023 GCA_964625645.1 uncultured Rhodospirillaceae bacterium | reverse complement strand
CCCTGGGGCTTCGACGGCGGGACCGACGGTTTCACATCGCAAATTGTTCTCCAGCGCAACAATGGCGACAGCCAGAACTTACCGTCCAAAGTTCCGTATTTGCTAGCGCAAGCAGGCGACCGTACTATCGTGACGGGACCGTGCGGCGGCGGCTATGGCAACCCGCTCGAGCGGGATCCGCGGCAGGTGCTTCAAGACATGCATGACGGCTACATCTCAATTGCAGAGGCGGAGCAGAATTACGCCGTCATCATCACAGGTGATGCGACAGTGGACGTAGCCGCCACAGAGGATTTACGAAGCGTCCGCAAGGTTGCCCTTCGTGCGACCACTTCGGCTCCGCATGAATAACCACTCGGGCAGTCCAATTTTTCGGGAGAAGAGTTATGAACGAGAAAGACTTTATGCGCCGCGCGATCGAGCTTTGCAAAATGAAGATGGCGGAAGGAACCGGAGGCTATTGCGCGACGATCATCGTGCGCAACAGCGAGATTATCGGCGAAGGGTGGAACAATGTTATTCAGAACCACGACGCGACCGGCCACTGCGAGATCAATGCGATTCGCGACGCTGGCCAACGTTCAGGGTCGTGGGATTTGTCCGGCGCGACACTTTACACGACTTGGGAGCCCTGCCCCATGTGCGCTGCCGCAATCTGGTGGGCACGGATCGAGCGAGTCTATTACGGCAACCTCATCTCGGATGCAGCCAGCCTCGGCATTGACATGGCCGGTCTAGCGAAGGAAGTCGCGACGCCGTCGAATCAGCGCGATCGACCCTATGAACGGTTGCTCGGCGAGGAGACGTTCGCTGTCTTCAAGGAATGGTGGGACAAAGCAAACCCGGATTTGCTTTGAGCTTCAAATTAGCCGCCGATGTCCGTTCCGGGTCAGGGGACTAAACCGCTCTTGCGGTATTGAGAGGCGTCGGGCGACACGAACGGTGTGGTAACGGGCGGGTCTGTCCTGTGTTGAGGTTTAGGGTTTCGAACCTCACTCAACACAGGAGCAGAGCCATGACAGAGCCATCCATCGGCCCGTTGCGCCGGCGCATGATCGAGGACATGACGGTGCGCGGATTCACGCCGGGCACGCAGCGAGGATACCTCGCATCGGTGAAGAACTTCACGGCTTTTGTTGGCCGCTCGCCGGATCGCGCCGATGCCGAGGACTTGCGTCGTTTTCAGCTTCATATGAGATCGAACGGCGCCTCGGCGACGACCATGAACGCGGCGGTGTCGGCCTTGCGCTTTTTCTTCGGCGTAACGCTGGGCCGGAACGATGCGAACGTCGGCATGACCACCGTACGCGAGCCGCGCAAACTGCCGGTGATCCTGAGCCCAGAGGAGGTTGCGCGTCTGCTCGATGCCGCACAGGGGCTGAAGTACCGGGCGGCGCTCAGCGTCGCCTATGGCGCCGGCCTGCGCGCCTCGGAGGTGGTCTCGCTCAAGCTCGCCGACATCGACAGTTCGCGCATGGTCATCCGGGTCGAGCAGGGCAAGGGGCGCAAGGATCGTTATGCCATGCTCTCGCAGCCTCTGCTCGACCTTCTGCGCGCCTGGTGGCGGGCGGCGCGCGAACGCGGCGTGATGCTGCCGGGCGGCTGGCTGTTCCCGGGTCAGAACCCGGTCAATCCGCTGACCACGCGCCAGTTGAGACGTGCCTTTGATAGCGCCAGGGAGGCGGCCGGCATCGACAAGCGGGTCTCTCTGCACACGCTCAGGCACTGCTTTGCCACCCATCTGCTGGAGCAGAAGGTCGACATCCGCGTGATCCAGGTCTTGCTCGGACACGGCAAACTCGACACCACGGTGCGCTATGCTCAAGTCGCCAACACCACCTTGCGCGCTGTCAAGAGCCCGCTCGAGCATCTCAAGCTGCCGCCGCCCGCCTGAGCCGGCGCCGTCATGGCGCGAGAAAGGCTGGAGGTCGCGGATATTCTCCGCGCTCACGGCCCGGCCTGGCGTCGCGCTCGGGCCGGTCATGTGAGCCTCGGCCAGCTCAAGGTGATGTCGGCCGTCGAGCGCTGCCGCACGGCGGCGCTGGGCGGCCACGTCGCGGCGTGCGAGGACTGCGGTCATGCCCACATCGCCTACAACTCCTGCCGCAACCGCCATTGCCCGAAGTGCCAAGGGGTGGCGGCCAAGGCCTGGCTGGCGGCGCGCCAGGCCGAACTCTTGCCGGTGGATTATTACCACGTGGTCTTCACCCTGCCCGGGCCGATCAGCGACATCGCCTACCATAACAAGGCGGCAATCTACGCTATCTTGTTCAAGACCGCCGCCGAGACGCTGATCACCATCGCCGCCGATCCCAGGCATCTCGGCGCCCGCATCGGCCTGACCGCCGTGCTTCATACATGGGGCTCGGCGCTCACCCATCACCCGCACCTGCACTGTATCGTGCCCGGCGGTGGCATCTCACCGGCAACAGGCGAGGACGGCGTAAGCCCGACAGGGACAGAAGCAAGAAGCGAGGCGGGCGTAAGCCCGACAGGGACAGAACAGAGCGAGCGCTGGGTCTCCTGCCGGCCGGGCTTCTTCCTGCCGGTGCGCGTGCTCTCAAGGCTGTTCCGCCGCTTGTTCCTGGACAGGCTCACGGCGGCGCATGACGCCGGTCGTCTGCGCTTCTTCGGCGATCTCCGCCATCTTGCCAACAGGCCGGCATTCGCCGCCTATCTATCACAGTTGCGCAAACTCGAATGGGTGGTCCATGCCAAGCGTCCCTTCGCCGGGCCCGAAGCGGTGCTCGCCTATCTCAGCCGCTACACCCACCGCGTCGCCATCGCCAACAGCCGCCTGATCGCCTTCGACGACACGGGCGTCACCTTCAATTGGAAGGACTATCGCGCCAAGGGCCGGGCGCGATACAAGACCATGACCCTGGCGCCGGGCGAGTTCATCCGCCGCTTCCTCATTCATGTCCTGCCCTCAGGCTTCCATCGCATCCGACACTACGGCCTGCTTGCCAACGCCGCGCGCGCCGACAATCTGACCCGGGCGCGGGCGTTGCTCGGTGTCGCTCGCCAACAGCGCGGGATTGGCGCCACCGATGCCGCCAACGACAATGAGGCGCCCAGCCACGCCCCGCCGTGCCCCTGTTGCGGCGGGCGCATGATCATCATCGAAACCTTCGAGCCCGGCGTCCAGCCACGCGCACCGCCGCCACGGCTCGGCACCGCATGATGGTGCGCTCGCGAAACCTCAATAGCGCTCGTTCACGCCGCCGCTTGCCGGCCGGTCACGGAGGAGCCTTGCCATATCCGGCGCCAGGATGGCCAAATCAGCATCAATCAATGACGCATGTCGGCGCCTCGAATAGGGATGGCCCCCGATCGGCCACAGCACCGCTAAAAACCGACACAAACAAACCGCTGTGTCATCGCGCCGAATACGTCACCCGACCTTCAAATCCCCATAGCTCGGGCAAACCGATCCACCCAGCCTAACCAGCCCGCGCTTTCCTCCCCTGAGATGCTTGTCCGACACCTGCCGAACGAGCATGTCGCCGCAACACAGCCACGCCAGGTGTCCGACAACCCTTCACAACAGGAGGCGAAAACACGACGACAAAATTAGGCCCGCTTTCTCCCTGATAGCGGACATAATTTCGCAGAAATAAGGGGCAAAAGTTCAGGAAGGGCAGGGAACTACCCGCAAGCGCTCAGGCGAGCCCCTGTTCCATAGGAGTTTTGTTCGGTATAAGTGGTTACGTGCCCCCGCAACCACTTTTACCGAATATTTATACGTGCTTTGTTATTGTAGGGGCTTGAACTAATCCTACCCCCGCAACCACTTTTACCGAATATCTATACGTGCCTTGTTATTGTAGGGGCTTGAACTAATCCTGCCCCCGCAACCACTCTCAAACAGATTTTCTCAATTCCAGCTTTGTAGGGTCTTGAACAAATCCTGCCCCCGCCACCACCTTTACCGTGCCCGGCCCGGAGACATAGGTAGCAGATCGTACCTAAGTGTCCGTCCGGAAAGTTCATGAGGGATAACAATATCTGTTGATCCTTCTA
>CAZVDW010000552.1:0-1643 GCA_964625645.1 uncultured Rhodospirillaceae bacterium | reverse complement strand
CCGACCAGCTCACCATCAAGTCACCTTGACGATCCTTCTGCCGTCCCATCGCCATTGCCGAACCCCCGGTCAAATCCGAACATCAAAGAATCAGATCAGGCCGCTTGCGTCCAGTGCCGACTTCGTCAACGGGCTGATAAGGCACCCAAACCCACCCAGCGCCCACAATCCCTCCACCATGGAAGCCGCGACCTTCTTCATCCAGCTGGCCGGGATTCTCATCGCCGCGCGGGTGGCGGCGGAGGTCGCGGTGCGCTTCGGCGCGCCTTCGGTGATCGGCGAGCTTGCCGCGGGCATCATCCTCGGCCCCAGCGTGCTCGGCTGGATGGAGCCCAACGAGGTCATTCGGTTGCTGGCCGAGATCGGCATCATCCTGCTGCTGTTCGAGGTCGGGCTGGAAACCGACATCGGCCGCCTCGCCAAGTCGGGCGGGCGCTCGGTGACGGTGGCGCTCGGCGGTTTCGTCATCCCCTTCCTGATGGGCTATGCCGCCAGCCGTTACGTCTTTGGCTTCGACATGTTGCTGGCGCTTTTCGTCGGCGGCACGCTGACGGCCACCAGCATCGGCGTCACGGTGCGCATCCTGCGCGACGTCGACCGCCAGAACAGCCGCGAGGGCCAGATCGTGCTCGGCGCCGCGGTCATCGACGATGTCCTCGGCGTGCTCCTGCTGGCCTTTCTCTACGAGTTCTCCCAGACCGGCGATCTCAGCGCCGCCAACCTCGGCCGGCTGGTGCTTTTCATCGGCGTCTTCTTCGCCATCGCGCCGGTCGCCGCGAAGCTGATCTCGACGGTCATCGCGCACTATCACCGCGCGACGCAAATGCCGGGCCTGGTCGCCACCCTCATCGTCTCGCTGGTCATGGTCTTCGCCTGGCTGGCGCATGTGGTCGGCGCGCCGGAGCTGCTCGGCGGCTTTACCGCCGGCCTCGCCCTGTCGCGGCGCTTCTTCCTGCCCTTCGGCGTCTCGCTCGCCCGCGACCACGACCTGGCCGACGAGATCGAGCGCGACATGAAGCCGATCGTGCAGCTTTTCACGCCGATCTTCTTCGTCGTCGTCGGGCTTTCCCTCGACCTGCGCGAGGTCGAATGGACCTCCGGCTTCATCTGGCTGTTTTCGCTGTCGGTCGGCTTCGTCGCCATCGTCGGCAAGATCGCCGGCGGCTATCTGCTGCTGCGCGAGCATTGGCTGATGAAGAGCGCCGTCGGCATGGCCATGGTGCCGCGCGGCGAGGTCGGCCTGATATTCGCCGAGCTCGGCCGCGCCGCCGGCATCTTCGACGGCGAGGTCTATGCCGCGATGGTGCTGGTGATCGCCTATACGACGCTGTTCTCGCCGTTCTGGATCAAATTGTTTTATCGTCTGTTCGGCACGCGGCCGGCGCTGGTCGAAGCGCAGGTGGCGCCGGAAGCGGAGAAGGATCCATGACGCAAGACATCGGCCGGCCGCGCCGCCATGTCCGGGACATGACGCGCCTGACCGATGCCGCCGGCGGCGACGAGGCGAAAGACTTCGTATCGGGCTGCTCCGCCGCCGTCGTGCCCAAGCTGTGGGACCTTTCGCGGGCCCTGCGCGCGGCCCCGTGAGAACGATCGCGCACCCTATCGACACCCCCCCATACATTTGCTATAGGGGCGCTCCC
>CAZVDW010000551.1:0-5425 GCA_964625645.1 uncultured Rhodospirillaceae bacterium | reverse complement strand
CCAACACCTCGTCGATGTTCTGCACTGCCGCATCCTTTTCGATCATGATCAGGAACAGGACGGCCGACAGCGTATCCATATAGCCCTCAGGCTGATAGCTGGAGAGGGCCGGCCGGCGCAGCTTGAGGCCCATGTCGCCGCCGATATCCGGCGTGTCTGCCCGAATGTAGCGATGGCAGGTGGCGACATCTTCGGCGCTGCGAATGTCGGTGAACAGCACCGCCTGGAAACCGGCGCCGAGCGCCGCCTGGGCCCAGAAGCCCTGAGCCTCCTGGTCGAGCTTGATCATCAGCGGCAGGTTCGCGCACTGGCCGGCCCGCGCCATGTGGTAGAGCGTCTGCATATCGAAGGCGGAATATTCCGCGCAATATTCGCCATAATCGAACAGGCCCGTATCGCCGATGATCTCGGGAATATCCGGATCGCTGGATAGGAAGTGCGTTCCCATCGTCGGCTCATTGTTATCGAGCTTCTGACGTATCGTGTTAGGCAGCATCATCGCCGGATCTCCGTTTCATCATCGCTTCGACATCGGCGCGGCGGGGAATGGGAGCGACCGCCCCGTAACCCGTGGTCGACAGTGCCGCGGCGGCATTGGCATAGGTCGCGGCCGCAAGGCTGTCGGCACCGCGCACGGTCTCGGCAAGAAAGGCGCCGTCGAAAGTGTCGCCGGCACCGGAAGCATCGATGGCGGCGATCGCATGGCCAGCCAGGCGCTGTCGCCCCTCGCCGGCCGCAAGCAGCGCACCCTCGGCGCCCATCTTGACCACCACGGTTCCCACGCCAAGGCCGAGATAGTGCTCGGCAATGGCCTCGGCCGAATTGGCGCCCGTGAGCTGCCGCCCTTCTTCCAGGTTCGTAAGAACATAGTCCGCCGCCGCGAGGCCGGCATGGATTACCGCCCGGGCACGCGCCAGCGGCCACAGCGAGAGCCGCAGGTTGGGGTCGTAGGAAACCCGCGTGCCGGCGGCGCGCGCAATCTCGATGGCGCGGAAGACCGTGTCGGCGGCACTGGCGCTGATGGCCTGGCTGATGCCGGAGACATGCAGAATTTCCGCCTCGGCGATCAGGCTTTGCGGCAGGTCCTCGGGCCGCATCCGGCTCGCTGCCGAGCCCGCCCGCAGATAGCTGAAGCGGTGCCCGTCCGGGCCGTGGTCGATGAAATAGACCGCCGTGTGCGCGGCCTCGTCGCGCTTGACGCCGCTGCTATCGACGCCTTCGCGTTGCCAAAGGTCGATGAACGAGTCAGCAAAGGTATCCGCGCCGAGCGCCGTGACATAGCCGACCGCTGCGCCCTGGCGGGCCGCAGCGATGGCGCAATTGGAGGTATCGCCGCCATGGCCGGCAAGGTAATGCCCCGGCGGCCCGTCCGGCAGCTGGCTGAACTCGGCCATGGGCTCGCCGAGACAGACGATGGCCGGCGCCCCGCTCACGCCAGCGCCTTCTGCAGCTCGCGGGCCGCTGCGATCATGTCATCGCGCGCCCCTGCCGTAAGCTTGCCGCCAACGCCCACGAAGGCCGCGCCGGCCGCCAGCCAGTCGGCGATATCGCCCGCGCCGATGCCGCCGGTCGGTACCATCTCGACGCCCGGGAAGACCGAGCGCAGGGCCTTGAAATGGGCCAGCCCGAGCGTCGAGGCCGGGAATATCTTGACCGCGTCCGCGCCCGCATCGACAGCGGCCTTGACCTCGCTCGGTGTCATGGCACCCAGCAGGCATGCCGCACCGCGGGCATGACACAGCGCCGGCAGCGCCGGCACGACGCAGGGCGAGACCAGGAAGCGCGCGCCGGCATCGAGGCAACGCTTTGCCTGATCCGCGTTCATCACGGTTCCGGCGCCGACCAGCGTGTTGCCGCGCCCGACCAGCCGCTCGATCAGAGCGACCGCGCCCGGCACGGTCAGGGTGATCTCGAACACCGAAAGGCCCGCCTCGGCAAGCCAATCGAACGCCGAAGCCGTCGCTTCCGCGCTCGACAAGCGTAGCACCGGCACCAGCCGCGCCTCGCTAAGCGCCGACAGCACGTCCTGGGGCGTGGTCAGAACGCCGCCTGGTAGATCGCCAGCGCGTCGTCGTAGCCGACCTCGCGCGGGTTGTTGACCAGCAGGCGCTGCTGCTTCATGGCGTCCTCGGCCATCATCGGCAGCTGGTTGTGGCTGACGCCCACTTGGCTCAGACGGCTTTCGATGGCGAGGTCGTCAACGAGGCTCTCGAAACCCGCGGCCAGGCGCTCGGTCATGCCATCGCCGCTTTGCAGGCCGGGGATGGCGATGCCGGCGATCTCGGCATATTGGCCCTCGGCGACCGGCGCGTTGAAGCGCAGCACATGCGGCAGAACCAGCGAGTTCGAGAGGCCGTGCGGCACATGGAAATGGCCACCGACCGGATAGGCCAGGGCGTGCACCGCCGCGCAGGGCGCATTGGCGAACGACATGCCGGCGAGCAGCGAGCCGAGCAGCATGGCGGCGCGCGCCTCGCGGTTGCCGCCATCCTCACAGGCGGTGCGGATATTGCTGCCGAGCAGCGACAGCGCCTCGCGCGCCAGGGCGTCGGATACCGGGTTCTTCTTGAGCTTGGTGGTATAGGCCTCGATGGCGTGCACCATGGCGTCGACGCCCGTCGCGGCGGTCACCTTGGGCGGCAGGCCGAGGGTGAGATCCGCATCGAGCACCGCATAGTCGGCGTAGAGAATGGGCGAGACCGCGCCCATCTTGGTCGCCTCGCCGGTGGTGACGATGGCGATCGGCGTCACCTCGGAACCGGTCCCCGCCGTGGTCGGCACCTGGATCAGCGGCAGGCGCTCGCCGCGGGCATTGGCGACGCCATAGGCCTCGGCCAGGGGTTGGTCGGAGCGCGCCAGGAAAGCCGCCAGCTTGGCGGTATCCATGGAGCTGCCGCCGCCAAAGCCGATCACCGCGCCGGCCGCGCAATTGCGCGCCAGCGCCCCCGCCTCGAGAACCGAGGCTTCCGGCGGGTCGGCCTCGACCCTGTCGTAAAGCGTCACGGCCACGCCGGCAGCCGCGAGCCCGGCCAGCGCCGTGTCGAGCAGGCCGAGGCCCTTGATGCCAGGATCCGTCACCACCAGAACACGCTCGGCACCGATCTCCTTTACGAGCTCGCCCAAGCGTGCGCTGGAGCCCGGCTCCGAGAGGATGGTCTTGATGGTCTGAAATTGGAATCCTTGCATGCTTTCCTCTTTGGTCCTTGCGTTGATTCTTGCGCTCAGCCAGCGGCGCGCCGGTTCAGATAGCCCATTTCGCTGTACGCCGCATTGCCGATCATGTGGCCGCGGAAGGTGTTCCAGCTTTCGAAGACGCGCTGGCCGATCTCGGTCTTGGCCGCGGTCTCGCGCAGCACGTCCTCGGCATTGGCGAGCATCAGCGACACCACCTCGTCGGGGAAGTGGCGCACGTCGACCTCGTGCTTTTCCTTCAAGGTGTGCAACGCCGTCGCGTTGAAGGCGGTGGTCTCGAAGATCATGCGGCCGTTGTCCTCGGCCGCCGCCGCCTGGACGATGGCCTTGAGGTCGTTCGGCAGCTCCTCGTAAGCCTCGTTGTTCACCACCAGCGAGATGGCCGGGCCGGGCTCGTGAATGCCTGGGCCGTAATAGTACGGCGCCACTTTGTAGAGGCCGAGCGCCAGGTCGATATAGGGGCCGGCCCACTCGGTGGCGTCGATGGCGCCGGATTGCAGCGCCGGCAGCACCTCGGCGCCGGGCAGATTGACCGTGATCACGCCGAGGCGGCTGAAGACCTCGGCGCCCAAGCCCGGAATGCGCATGCGCAGGCCGTCGAGATCGGCCGGCGAGTTGATCTGCTTGCGGAACCAGCCGCCCATGTTGGGGCAGCCCGAGCCGGCGAGAAAGGCGCGCAGGCCGAAGTCCGTATAGAGCTCGTCCCACAAGGCCTGGCCGCCGCCGCTGGTGATCCAGGCGCAATGCTCCTGCGGTGTCAGGCCCGCCGGCACCGAGCAGAAGAAGGGGATCGCCGAATGCTTGGCGATCCAGTAATAGGGCGCATCGTGCCCCGCCTGCGCAATGCCCTCGCGCACGGCATCGAAAACCTCGAAGGCCGGCACCAGCTCGCCGGCGGCGTAGAGCTTGACGGTCAGGCGACCGTCGGACATCTCGCCGATGCGGTCGGCCAGGCGCTGGGCGCCGGTGCCGATGGCCGGCATGTTGCGTGGCCAGCAGGTCACCAGCTTCCACTGGATGCGGCCTTGCGCGATGGCCGGCGCGGCCAGCGGCGATGCCGCCGCGGCGGCGGATCCTGCTGCGGCCCCTTTGATGAATGCACGGCGTTTCATGGCACGTTCCTCCCCTGGTTTCGACAACCTGTCTTGGCCTCGGTCAGTGGTTTCGGATGGACATCAGGTAGGCGACGACGTTGTCCGCCTGCTTGCTGGTCAGCATCAGGCGCTTGCTGGGCCAGTGCGGCGTCTCGATGGCATCGCGGATGCGCCGCAAGGTGTAGGTATCCTCGTCCTTGGCGATGGCGACGAATTCAGGCGCGCCCTCTTCGGCGATGGCGTGACAGCCGGCGCAATTCTTCTTGGCGAACTTGCTGCCCGCCACCGGGTCGCCCGACATGAAGGCGTATGCGGCACCCGCCCAGATCACCAATGCCAATGCCGTCACGGCCGCTTTCGTCATTCCCGCTCTCCCGATACGCCTGAAGGCGCGCATCATAGCCGGGCCAGCCGGCACCGCAAAGATCGCAAAAGCGCTGAGGCACCGCTATCTTCGCCGCTGGGAGGAACGATCATGACCGCAAGTATCCGCACCACCGTCGTCGGCTCCTATCCACTGCCCGACTGGCTGGCCAACAATCCGAGCGAACAGGCGCTCGCCGACGCCACCCGTGTGGTGTTGCATACCCAGGAGCGCGCCGGCCTCGACCTGATCTGCGACGGCGAGCTCTATCGCTTCGACATCAACCACCCCGAAACCAACGGCATGATCGATTATTTCGTGCGCCCGCTGGCGGGAATTCGCACGGACATCGCATTCGACGAGCTGATCGCCTATCGCGCCAAGGCCGGCATGGGCTTCCGCCGCCGCCCGCCCGGCGTCGTCGAAGGGCCGCTGGGCAGCGGCACGCTCGACCTTCCCGGTGCCTGCGAAAGCGCCATGGCGCTTGCCGGGGCACCGCTCAAGTTCACGCTGACCGGCCCGCACATGCTGGCGAAAACGCTGATCGACACCCATTACGGCGACCTCGCCAGCCTCACCGCGGCACTTGCCGAGGTGCTGGCGGAGCAGGTCAGCCACTGCAACGCCGACGTCATCCAGGTGGACGAGGCCAACCTGCCCGGCCATCCGCAAGAGTGGCAGCTCGCGGCCGACACCATCAACACCGTGCTCGACGCCGCCAAGGGCACCACGGCGGTGCACCTCTGCTTCGGCAATTACGGCGGCCAGAGCATCC
>CAZVDW010000550.1:0-3430 GCA_964625645.1 uncultured Rhodospirillaceae bacterium | reverse complement strand
GTGAAGGGCAGCTCAGGCTTTTCCTGGTATTTGCCCTGAATGATCAGGGTGTCGCCGAAGTTGAGGCCGGCCGCGTGAATGGCGATCTTGACCTGGCCCGGAGCGGGCGTCGGCGAGGGAATATCCTCGACCACCAACCCTTCGGGCTCTCCCAATGTCTTGCAAAGAACCGCGCGCACGATTATCTCCCTCACATCCTGGCATCGACCGGTCGGTGCCTCGGCTTTGTGAGGCGGTATCATGGCCGACCAGGCCAAAGGCTATTTCGGTATCGGAGTGGAACGGATATCAAAGCCGATGAACCTCGGCAATCTGTTCCGCTCGGCGCATGCCTTCGGGGCATCGTTTCTGTTTACCATCGAAGCGGCGACCAAGATCGCCCAGCCGCGCTCAGATACATCGGCCTCGGCCGACAGCCTGCCGACCTGGCATTACGATACGCCGGGCGATTTGAGCCTGCCCGAGGATTGCACGCTGGTGGCGATCGAGCTTGTCGATGACGCGCAAGCCCTGCCAAGTTTCCGTCATCCGCGGCGGGCGGCGTATGTCTTCGGGCCCGAGCTCGGCTCGCTGAGCCCGGAGGTGCTGGCGCGGGCCGATTCGGTGGTGCGGATCCCGACGCGGTTTTGCATCAACCTTGCGGCGGCCGGTGTGGTAGTGATGTATGATCGCCTGATCAGCCTCGGCCGCTTTGCCGAGCGCCCGGTCAGCGAACATGCCAAAGCCGCGCCGTTGGTCCGTCCGGTGCATGGCGACAAGATCAATCATCTCGGTGGGAGGCGCAATGTTTAGCTGGAAATCCGTTGTCCTGTCTGCAATCTCTATCGTTATGGCTGCGCCGCTCTGGGCGGCGGACGGCGATGACGCGCTGGGCCGTTTTCGCGACTGGTATGCCGCGGCCTATGAGGATGGCGGGCGCACCATTTGCTATATGGCAAGCCGGCCGACGGCGAGTGCGGGCGACTACTCCCGCCGCGGTCCCGCCTATGTGCAGGTGACCCGGCGCAAGGGCGACAGCGGGCCGGATGTGGTGAGCTTCGAGGCCGGCTATCCTTTTGCCGAGGGCGCGGAGATCGAGGTCGCCATCGATGGCGCGGCCTTCGCGCTGTTCACCCAGGGCGAGACAGCCTGGGCCTATGACAGCGATGGCGACCGGGCCCTGGCCAAGGCCATGGCGGGCGGCGCCAAGATGGTTGTCAACGGTGCCTCGGCGCGGGGCACCGCGACCATGGACACCTATTCGCTGATGGGCTTTACCGCCGCGCGCAATGCCATGACCGAGGCCTGCGGCCAATGAAGACAACCCTGATCGGTCTCGATCGGGAGGCGCTGGCGGCGGCGATGGCCGCCATCGGCGAGAAGCCGTTTCGCGCCAAGCAGCTTTGGCACTGGCTCTATTGGCGCGGCGCGCGCCGCTTCGACGATATGACCAATATTCCGATGGGCCTGCGCGGCGCGCTCGCCGAGCGCTACAGCCTGGCGCGTCCCGCTGTCAGCGCCCTGCAGCTCTCTGACGATGGCACGCGCAAATGGCTGCTGCGCTTCGCCGACGGCCGCGAGGCCGAGTGCGTGCATATTCCGGAAGCCGACCGCGGCGCGCTTTGCGTCTCCTCGCAGGTCGGCTGCACGCTGGCTTGCGCCTTCTGCCATACGGGTACACAAAAGCTCGTGCGCAATCTCGACGCCGCCGAGATCGTCGGCCAGATGCTGGTCGCCCGCGATACCATCGGCGAATGGCCGAGCCCGCCGGAAGGGCGCATGGTCTCGAACGTGGTCATGATGGGCATGGGCGAGCCGCTGTTCAATTACGACACGGTGGCAACCGCCTTGCGTATCTTCATGGATGCGGAGGGTATTTCCCTGTCGCGGCGCCGCATCACCTTGTCCACCGCCGGCGTGGTGCCGATGATCCGTCGCCTCGGCGAGGAGCTGGCGGTCAACCTTGCCGTTTCCTTGCATGCGGTGCGCGACGAGCTGCGCGACGAGCTGGTGCCGATCAACAGGAAATATCCCATCGCCGAGCTGCTGCAGGCCTGCCGCGACTACCCGCCCGCCAGCAACGCCCGGCGCATCACCTTCGAATATGTCATGCTCAAGGGCATTAACGATTCCGACTCGGATGCGCACGAGCTGGTGCACCTGCTGCGCGGCATCCCGGCCAAGATCAACCTGATCCCTTTCAACGCTTGGCCCGGCGCTCCTTTCGAGTGCGCCAGCAACAACCGCATCCACGCCTTCGCCCGCATCGTCAACGACGCCGGCTATTCCTCGCCCGTGCGCGTGCCCCGCGGGCGCGACATCATGGCTGCCTGCGGTCAGCTCAAAAGCGAAAGCCTGCGCGCCCGGCGCCAAAAGACCGGATTGGCGACCGCGTGAGCGACGGCCCGCTGCGCCTGCGCCCGGCGCTGCCGGCCGACCTGCCCCAGCTCGAGGCCTGGTGCGCCACGCTCAGTCCCGCAGAGCGGCCGCCCTTCATTGCCGCGACGCTGGCCGAGTTCGAGCAATCGCCGGCGCGCGGCGCCCTGCTGATCGTCGAGGACGGTGGGCGCGAGGCCGGATTCGTGGTGCTGGCGCGGCTCTGGTCCAACCGCGCCCGCGGCGAGATCGCCGTGCTCGACGATGTGCTGGTAGAGCCCTCGGTCGATGCCGCCCTGCTGCGGCACGAGGTCGAGGCACATGTCCGAGAGCTGGGGATCGATACCCTTCTCGATCGCAGCGCCAATGGCGTGTTATGACCGAAACACCAACTGGGGCCGGCCGTCGGAGGTGTTCTCCGGCGTCCTGCCGTCGCTGTCGATAGTGCAGGATACGCGCTGGCGCAGATTCGAAAAGCTGTCGAACCTGACGACATCGACCGGTTCGTCGAAAGTGACGGTGACGCGGAATCTGTCTGTATGCGACAGCGCTTTCACACCGATCACTTCGCCTGCGAAGGCCTGGCCGAGATAGCTGCCCCGTACCCTCTCGCCGAGCGTGACGGGACAGGGCGGCGGGCCGTTGCCGGCGGCGGTGCGAAGCGTGTTCCAATCCTTGTAGCCATAGCGGCGCGCGAGCAATTCCAGCGCCTTGCCGTGTCCGATCAGGGTGCCCTCTGCGTCAAGCGAAGCGCGGAGCTGCGTGGCTTGGGTTTTCAAGGTATCGATCGAGGGGAGTTCCGGAGATCCATTCATCACAAAGCCTCATTCGGTAGCTGCGGTGGAGGAATGGTGCTCGCATTGCCATCAGCCCGCAGGTCACGAAAGACGGCGGATGGGATCTTCGTCAGGGGGCTTCACCACGGTTTTCACCAGCGAGCGGCAGGGGCCCCGTCCCTTGACGGGCTTTTAGTGAGACAAAGGCGGCCTGTCAACATAGGGCAAGGGGCATCCTTCCGGTCGCGGCATTGACAGGCCAGGCCGCGCAAGCTATTCGCAGCCCGCATTCAATCTTC
>CAZVDW010000549.1:0-5968 GCA_964625645.1 uncultured Rhodospirillaceae bacterium | reverse complement strand
TCGCTTCCGGATCGTGGAAGGCACGGCAGCCCTTGCCCTCGTAAAACGCCACGCCCCAACCGTCGCGGTGCACATCGGTGCGCCCGCCGCGCTGCATCAACCCGCGAAAGCTGAAGCAGATATCGGTCGGAACATTGGCGTTCATGCCGAGAAGCTCGCACATGGCCGGGAGTCTGGCGCTTACGCGGCGGCGGAGCAAGAGGTTGGGTCAGGGCTTCTCGTCAGGGTCGATCTTGGCCAGGCGCAGACCGTCGACAATGGCCTCGAAGTCGGCTGGGTTGCGGTAAGGGTAGACGCTGCGGCGGTGGGCGAGGGAGTAGCCGGGGTTGACCGCGAACAGGTCGCGCCATTGCGCCTGTGCCGCCTCCGCCTCGCCGAGACGGCCAAGGCAGGCGGCCAGAAGCATGCGGCTCGAATCGGTCTCGGGAAAGCTCCTGATGCGCTGTTCCAAAAGCGTGCGGGAGCGGCTGAAATCGCCCAGCATGTACCGGCATACGGCCAGGAAATGCAGGAACTCGTTGGGGTAATGGGGGTCAAGCCGCATCGCCATCTCGGCCTGCACAATAGCGGCGGCGGAATCGCCGGCGAAGTGCTGGATCAAGGCTTTGCCCATGTGGGCATGATTGAGATTGGGGTCGAGCGTGAGAGCGTGCTCGGCATCGCTGAGCGCTTCGTCCAGCTGCCGCGACCACAGGTGCGCCATCCCCAATACGAAATGGCCGAGGGGCTCGCCGGCGTCGGCGGCGACCGCGGCCTCGGCATGGCGAAATCCGTCCTCCAGCCCGCTCTCCGGCGTCTCGCCCCACTGATTGTTGTGGTCGAGGACGCGAGTGAAGCCGAGCATCGCATGGGCCGGGGCGTAACCGGGCTCGAGCGCTATCACTTGACGCAGCAGGGGCTGTGCCTCGATGTTGGAGGCGTGCGTGTTGCCCCAGGCGTGCAAGCGGCCACGCAGAAACAGCTCGTAAGCCTCCATGTTGGCCATGCCGTGCGCCCTGACCTGGGTCGTGTCCTCAGGCGCCAGCTTGAGCGACAATTGGCCGACGATGGCTTCGGTCACCTCGTCCTGAACGGCGAAGATGTCTTCCAGGTCTCGGTCGTAGCGCTCGGCCCAGAGGTGGCCGCCGCTGTCGCCGTCGATCAACTGGGCGGTGATACGCACCCGGTTGCCGGCCTTGCGCACACTGCCTTCCAGCACGTAGCGCACGCCAAGCGCCGCTGCGACGTCGGGCAGGTTGTGCGCCTGCCCTTTGTAGACGAAGGCTGAGTTGCGGGCGATGACGAATAAGCCCGGAACCTTCGACAGTTCGGTAATCACGTCCTCGGAGATGCCGTCGGAGAAATAGGCCTGCTCGGGGTCGCCACTCATGTTCTCGAACGGCAGCACGACGATCGAAGGTTGATCGACGATCGGCTTCGCCGCCGGCGCCTTATCTGCCGGGCCGGCTTCGACTCGGTAGGCACGCACGGGCTTGGCGATGTTTTTGACCTGGTGCGCGCCGGCATCGGCGAAGCGCGCTTCTAGCTTGCCTTCGGCGACTTCCTGGATATTCGCCGAGACCATCAGCCCGCCTGGTGTCGCCAAGCCTTCCAGGCGCGAGGCTATATTGACGCCGTCGCCATAGACGCTGCCGTCGGCCTGTTCGATGATATCGCCGAGATTGATGCCGATGCGGAAGTCCATCCGCCGCTCGTCGGCCAGGTCAGCATTGTGCTCGGCGAGCCGCTCCTGTACGGCCAGGGCGCAAGCGACCGCCGCGACGGCACTGTCGAACACGCTGAGCACGCTATCGCCGGCGGTGTCGACCACGCGTCCGCCCTCGGCGGCAATGGCGTCGCGAAAGACGGCGCGACAGGCGTTCAACGTCGCCACCGTTGCGGCCTCGTCGGCTGCCATCAGGCGCGAATAGCCGGCTACATCGGCGCTGAGGATCGCCGACAAGCGTCGTCTGGGCGTGTCTCCCGCCACCCTATGTCACTCCTCCCCGCGGCTCACTGTCGAGCCTTCGGCAAGGTTAGGGCTTTCAGTTGATGATGTCAGCCTCGGAGAAGGCGCGGCCGAAGGTGACCTGGAACTCCTCCTTCCAGAAATCGGCATAATCGACGTTCTGCCTCTCGCGGAAGATCGGCCCGCCGAGTGTGTGGTGGATGTTGAAGGGCAGGCTGTCCGGCTTTTCCTGCTCCTCCACCAGGAAATTGAATTCGAGCGGGATGCCGCCGATCTCGTCGTCCTTGAGCCATTGGAAGCGATGCAGAAACTTGGGCTCGGCGGTCTCGACCACGTCTTGCGTGAGGGCCCGATTGGACGGCTGCGCGCAGTTATAGATAACCGTCGCGCTCCATTGCTTGCGGGGATAGACGGTCTGTGCCAGGCCGCCCATCTTTCCCGTGGTCTTTGGCGAATAGTCGTGTTTCGGGACCTGGACCGCGAAATCCGGGTCGAACAGGTCGAACATCTCCTGGATATCCCGGGTGATGATCATGTCACAGTCGAAGAAGATGCCGACACCGCTGTAATTCATGAGGATCGGGGTCATGAACCGGGTTATGGAAAACTGCGTGCTGCCTTTGGGGTCCACCGGCCGCCTACACAGGTCATAAGCGAGGAGCTGATCGCGAATGATGGGGAAGATTTTCAAATCCTTCATGCCGGTGCGCCGCCGAATGGACGATGCACAGATCTTGGCGGAGGCATCCTCAAGCGGGTCGTAGCCAATGAAGACGGCATGCTCTGCGCCTGCCGCATCTCTCAATTCGTCGAACAAGATCATCTCCGATCGCTCCTGCGAGTGTTCTCAACCAGTTTAAGATGTCCCCATGCCATTGATTCTGGCGTTCGGGGCCGTTGCCGTCCACAACAATTCCTATCCGTGCTCGCCGCGTCGCTTCCCCTTGCCCGCAGGATCGGGGCATGATGGGGCAAAGACGGATGGAGGAGGTGTCATGACGAGCGACGTGCCAGCGCCGCCAGCGGCGGAGGTTCTGGCCGGCCTGGCCGGGATCAGCACCGCCACCGTCAGCACGCAGCTGTTCAAGCGCGGCTATCGCAACGTCTTCGTGAGGGGGGCCGCGCCGCTGAACGCCGCGGCAGCGCATTTCGCCGCGCCCGCCTATACCCTGCGTTATATTCCCGCGCGCGAGGACGTCGCCGTTCCCGATGTCTGGAGCAATCGCGAATATCCGCAACGAAAGGCGATCGAGACCATGCCCGAGGGCTGGGCGCTGGTGCTCGATGCCCGCGGCGATATGGGCTCCGGCGCTGCCGGCGATATCCTGGTTCAGCGTCTCAAGATTCGCGGTGCGGCAGGCTTCGTTACCGACGGTGCCATGCGCGACACGTCGATCATCGCCGACATGGCGTTTCCCGTCTTTTGTGCCGGCGCGGCGGCGCCGGCCAGCGCTGTCTCCCATTTTGCCGCGGATGCACAAGTGCCGATCGGCTGTGGTGGCGTGGCCATATTCCCTGGCGATATCCTTGTCGGCGATGGCGATGGTATTGTCGTCGTGCCGCGCGCTTGTAGAGGAGGTGGCGCGCGACGGGGTGGAGCAGGAGCGTTTCGAGCGTTTCGTCCAATCCCGGGTCGAGCAGGGACGCTCCACATTCGGGCTCTACCCGCCGGACGAGGCGGCGCTCGCCGAATATGCAGAGTGGGACGAGGGCTAGGAGGCAAGTCATGCGCAAGCATCGGCTCGGACGCACCGGGCTAGAGGTTTCGGAAATCGTCTTCGGTGGCGGTTGGGTTGGCGGCATCCTCATCGATAAGGATGACGACACCCGCCGTGCCGCCGTGAAGCGGGCGCTGGAGGCCGGCATCAATTGGATCGATACGGCACCTGCCTACGGCAACGGCAAGTCGGAGGAGGCGCTGGGCTGGTTGCTTCCCGAGCAGGATGTTGCGCCGCATCTGTCGACCAAGGTCGCGTTGGACCTTGCCAGGCTGGACGATTGCCTGGGGCAAGTGGAACGGAGCCTTGCCGACAGCCTGTCGAGGCTGCGGCGCAAGCGCGTCGATCTGCTGTTCCTGCACACCCAGATCGGCACCGAGACTGCTGACGGCAAGGTCGGCATTGGCGATGTCCTGGCCAAGGGCGGCGTCGCCGACGCCCTCGATGCCGTGCGTGAGCGCGGCCTGGTCGACGCGATCGGTATTACCGCCTTGGGCGATACGCCGGCAGTGTGCGAGGCATTGGCGAGCGGGCGTTTCGACGCGGCCCAGGTCTACTATAATCTCCTCAATCCGAGTGCCGGGCGGGTGATGCCTGCGGCATGGAGCGGGCAAAATCTTGGCGGCATCATCGATGCCTGCAAGGATAACGATGTCGGAGTCATGAATATTCGCACCCTTGCCGCCGGGGTTATCGCCACCGACACGCGCACCGGCCGTGAAGTGCCGCTGACGCCGGATTTCGAGTTGGCCGAGGAAGAACGTAAAGCGCATGCGGCCTTCGATGCGCTCGGGCTTGAATATGGCACACGGCCGCAGACCGCGATTCGCTTTTCGCTGTCCCATCCGGGCATTGATTGCGTTGCCGTCGGTCTTGCCGAGTTCCGGCATCTCGAGGAAGCGATCACGGCGGCCGAGATGGGGCCGCTGCCGCAAGCAGCGTTGGCCACGCTGGAGGGCCTTTACGCCAACGATTTCGGCCGGATCTGAGCCCTGGTACAATGCCTCTCTCCGGCTATTTTGTGCCTTCGGCGTGGGTTTCCTCGATCGCGGGACCCAGGGCCATGGCGGATGCCAGCCCGCTCAGGCGCTTCACCACGACTTCGCCAACCAAGGCGCGGTCTGCCGCGGCATGGTGCAGGCAAAGGCGTCCATCTTCATCGCGGCGGAGCAGCGAGAAGCGGTCGAGCGTGGCGGGGTCGCCACCCGAGATGGTTTCCCCCAGGCGCAGGGCGAGCCCGAGGATGCGCGCCCTTTGCACATCTTCTTCGCGGATCAGGCCGTGCACGCGCTCTAGCATTTCCGGCAATTCCTTGCCTGTGTAGCGATGGTAGACGGCAAGTGCCAGAAAGGCTCGGTCGCGATGCTCGAGCAGCAAGCCCGGGTGGGTGAAAACCTGGCGGAAGGCGTCGTCCGCCCGATGATCGGGATGGGCGCGCCAGGCGATATCGCTCAACAGGCACGTTGCCTGGCGAAGCAACGCCTCATGCCCGGCCTCGTTATCGGCAAGGCTGGTGCTCCAGCGCAGCAGCGCAGGTGCCAGGCCGGGGAAGCGCGATGTTTGCCTGCCGATATCGCGGCAGGTGGCGAGCAGGCTGTTTTCTGCCCGAACCTCGGGTGGTAAATCGGCATGCAGCAGGCCCTCGCGCAGGCCATAGGCGCAAAACTCGACGGCATGGGGCTGTATCCGCCGCAACAGTCGGTTCAACAGCAAGGAGGCATGCGGCAGCACGCCGAGGCGCCGCGTGGGCACGCCGGGAAGGCGCCGCAGGGACTCCGGGCTTTGCCTTGCCACGACGTCGGTGAGAGACAGCATATCGCGGCGGCGCAGGCGATAGCGATGGATCAGCCGCAGGGGATAGGCGGTCTGAGCCATATGGATGCGGGCCAGAGCGCGCCAACTGCCGCCCACGAGATAGAGCGTGCCGTCATATGCGGCATCCAGCCAATCGAGCTCGGCAAAGGCCGTATCGATCTGTTCCTTTGCCGCCTTTACCGGCGTTTGCAGGCGCAGCGGCCCGAGCGGCAATGTCGTTCGCTCGCAGGTCTCATCGTTGGCGATCCGGGCAAGCTCAAGACTGCCGCCGCCCAGGTCGCCCATAATGCCGTCCGCCTCGGGGATGCCGGCGATAACGCCGAGCGCTGACAGCATCGCTTCCTCGGCGCCTGAGAGGACGCGAGCTTCGAGACCGGTGCGGCGGAGCAACTCGGTCACGAAACGCTCGCCATCACTGGCATCCCGCACGGCGGCCGTCGCCACCACGTCCAGGCGCTCCACCGCCATGACTTTCAGCAAGGCCGCG
>CAZVDW010000548.1:0-3595 GCA_964625645.1 uncultured Rhodospirillaceae bacterium | reverse complement strand
CCGAGCTCGGCGAGAATGGCGTCGGTGTCGCCGCCCATGCCGGGGGTGGGCCGGCGCACCTGCTCGGGCTGAGGCGTGCCCGCCAGATGCACGGCCTGGCCGACCACGTGCATATTGCCGTGTTCCGGGTGGCTCATGGGCACGGCGATGCCGAGATGGCGCACCTGCGGATCGGCGAAGGTCTCGTCGATGCGGTTGATCGGCCCGCAGGGCACGCCGGCCTCGTTCATGGCCTCGATCCAGTGCGCGCTCGGCTTCTTGGATGTGAGCTCGCCCAACAGCGCGTTGAGCACGTCGCGATTCTTCGAGCGCGCATCGCCATTGACGAAGCGCTCGTCGTCGGCCAGCTCCGGTGCTTCGATGACGCCGAGGAACCGTTGCCATAGCACATCGCCCGCGGCGGCGATGTTGATGGCGCCGTCGGCGGTCGGAAACACGCCCATGGGAATGCCCGTCGGGTGATTGTTGCCGGCCTGCGGCGGCACCTCGGAATCGATCAGCCAGCGCGCCGCCTGAAAATCGAGCATGGCGATCTGAGACTCCAGCAGCGAGGTATGCACCCATTGCCCCCGCCCGCTGTGCTCGCGGTTGAACAGGGCCAGCAGGATACCCATGGCAAGATAGTTGCCGGCCGAAAGATCGGCGATGGGAATGCCGACGCGCACGGGACCCTGGCCCGGCAGGCCGGTGATCGACATCAGCCCGCCGAGCCCTTGGGCGATCTGGTCGACCCCGCCGCGGTCCTTGTAGGGCCCGTCCTGGCCGAAGCCCGAGATGCTGCCATAGACCAGGCGCGGATTGCGTGCACTCAGCGTCTCGTAGTCGATGCCTAAGCGGTGCTTCACGCGGGCGCGAAAGTTTTCCACCACCACATCGGCGCGGTCGGCCAGCTTGAGGAAGATCGCCTTGCCCTCGTCGCTCTTCAGGTCGAGGGTCATGGCCCGCTTGTTGCGGTGCAGGTTGAGATAGTCGGGCCCGTCGCGGGCGCCGCCGAGGCCTTCGTTGCCGGGCTCGCCAGGGGCCTCGATCTTGATCACGTCGGCGCCCCAGTCGGCCAGGTGGCGCACCGCGGTAGGCCCGGCGCGCGCCCTGGTCAGGTCGAGAACGAAGATTCCCTCAAGCGGAAGCCTCTGTTCAGCCATGCCTATTCCGCCGCAACGGCGACCCCTTGCTCGCTCTCCACGGCGATGGGAACGTAAGTGTAGGTCTTGGAGATGATCTGCCAGCGGCCGTCGATCTTGAGCAGGCTGAGATAGTCGGTAAACAGCTTCGGCCCGATGGCGATCTGCACCCGCGCCAGCGCCGACTCGGCACCCGACTTGTCGATCGCGAGGATATGGTCCTGGCGCTTCTGGCCCGACTTGGCGGGCGCGTCGCGACCGGCGACACGGCCATAGACCGTCTCCATGTCGTCGTCCTGCAGCGGCCCGTCCGTGGCCGAGAAGAGATGGCAGGCGGGGTGGAAAATGCTCTTCAGCGTGTCGATGTCGCCTTCGTAGAAGCCGTCGAAATAGGCAGTCAGTGCGGTGGTGATCTCGTCATAGGTCGGGTTCATGTCGTTCTCCTGGTTTCAGTCTTCGGTTTTGAGCCCCGCGATGCCCGCTTGCAGCGCCCCGCCCAAAAGCGCGGTGTCGATGGAATAGGCCACCATGCGGAAGCCGCGCGCCATCCAGGCGCGGCCCCATTCCACATTGGGGGCCAGGCAGCCGGCCGGCTTGTCGTGCTTGCGGCAGGCGGCAACGATACGGCCGATGGCGGCATCGAAGTCAGGATGGTCGAACTCGCCCGCAATGCCCATGGTCAGCGAGAGGTCGTAATGGCCGACATAGGCCGCGTCAATCCCCGGCACGGCGAGGATCTCGTCGACGGCCTCGACACCCTTGGCGGTCTCGATCAGGGCGACTACCATGGTGCGCGCCTCGGCGCCCGCCATCTTGGCCGGCACGTCGCCGCCACTGTAGTCGTCATGGGCGCCGCCGAACATCGCGCCGCGCACGCCACGCGGCGGATAGCGCGTCCAGGAGACGATCTTCTCGGCTTCTTCTGGGCTCTCGACCATCTGATAGACCAGCCCCATGATGCCGATATCGAGCAGGCGCGCCGTCGTCGCATAGGACTTGTCGGGCGGGCGCACCAGGGGCACCAGGTCGAGGCCGCGGCAATAGGCGATCTGGCGCTTGACCTCCTCTTCGGAGATGCCGCTGTGCTCCATGTCGTAGATGACATATTCGGCGCCGGCGCCGGCCAGCACCGTGGCGATGCCGGGGCTGGCGAACTCGAACACCATGGTGCCGAAGGCACATTCGCCGCGGGCGAGCTTCTCCTTGACGGGATTGGGGCGCATGGCTGTGCTCATTCCTCGCGATAGAACAGGTGACGGAGCGCGTCGTAGTGGCTGTCGTCGCGCGACTTGAGGCGCGCCCAGGCGGTATCGTAGGCGCGCCGGCGATATTCCCTGGCGGCATCGTCGGACAGCGTCACCACCTCGACGCCGCGGCGGCGCATCTCCGCATCCTCGTCGATCGCCAGGCCGGCGAAGATGTCATAGGAGCGCTTCTCGTGATCGAGGCCGAGCGCCTGCAAGGCGTTGCGGGCCGTGTCGCTCATGCTCCGCCAGCGGTCGAGGTTGACCAGAATGACGATGTCGCCCTGGAAATAGCGCGGATCGATGCGGTGGGTAAGGAAATTGTCCCAGGACAGATCCATCAGCCCCACCGAGGGCCAGCCGACGCCCGCCACCGTGCCGCGCTCGAGCGCCGTATAGACCTCGGGCACCTTGATGCTGACATAGGTCGCGCCAAGACCCATGAAGAACTCGCGATAAAGCTGGGCACCGCGGATGCGTAAGCCCTCGAGATCGGGCAGGCCGGCCGCGTCGAGCACGGGCGCCTGGCTGAGATAGATGTGAAAGCCCAGGCTGCCTTCGGGATGGGCCAGCAGATAGGCGTTCAGTTTTCGCTGGTGGATCTCGTTGAGTAGCGCCAGGCCGCCATTGGCGCGCAATTCGGCCGGCGAGACATTGCCGCCGACGAAGGCGTCGGTCTCGGGCACGTCGCCGGGATAGTAGCTCGACGGCCCGTAGATCATGTCGACGATGCCGTTGCGCACGGCGTTGGCCTGCTCCGCCGTCGGCAGCGCCTCGGGCCCGCCGAGCAGGTCGATACGCAGCACGCCCGCGGCTTCAGTGTTCACCCGCTCGATGAAGCTGATGAAGCTCTGGCTGTAGACCGTGCCGAGCGGCAGCATCGAGGTGGCGCGCAGCACCTCCTCGGCGCGGCCGCCCCCGGCCATCGCCAGACCCGCCACAAGGGCGGCGGCAAAAATCGTCTGTCGCCTCATAGTGATCTTCCTCCCGCCGCGATTATGACCGAAAGCGCCGCGACCTCAAACCGGTTCCAAACAGGGCGCAAATGTTCTAGACGGGTCGCGTCACACCGCAAAATGGAAAAAGTCATGCGCGATCTGCATCTGCCCGGACGCTCGAACGTTCATGCCCGCAAGGGTATGGCCGCCACCTCGCACCCGGCGGCGACACTGGCCGCCCTCGACATGCTGCGCGACGGCGGCAATGCCATCGATGCGGCGATCGCCGCCG
>CAZVDW010000547.1:0-6894 GCA_964625645.1 uncultured Rhodospirillaceae bacterium | reverse complement strand
GTCGGCGATGATCGTGGCGCCGCTGATGTCCTTGCCCAGGATCAGAGGCAGCTCGGCGCTGCTGCGCTCGTAGTCGCGCGAGCCCATGAGCTCGCGCAGGAAAATGATCTCGCGCTGGGCGTTGGGCAGCTCGATACCGATGACGTTGCGCCCGGGGATGGTCGCGACACGGGCCGAGATAGCGCTCATGGAGCGCGCGATATCGTCGGCGAGCGCGACCACGCGGGCGGCGCGCGTGCCGGGCGCGGGCTCGAGCTCGTAGCGGGTGACCACCGGGCCCTGGTGGACACGCAGGATCTCGCCACGCACGCCGAAGTCCTGCAACACGCTCTCCAGCATGCGCGCGTTCTGTTCCAGCGCCTCGTCATCGGCGGTGGCGTGCTGGCCATCGGGCTCGGCGAGCAGGCCGAGCGGCGGCAGGCTGAAGCCATCGCTCTCAAGGTCGAGATCGCCCTGGCGCTCGCGTTCCTCGCGCTTGCCGCCATGGGCCTTCCTGGGCGCCACCACTTTGGCCGCGCCTTGGGAGGCTGGCGCCTTGCGCTTGTGCGCCTTGGCGGCACGCGGCGCCACAGGCGGCTCTTCGACAGGCTTGCGGCGCGTCAGCGAGCTCGCGGCGCGCAGGCAGGCCCGTGCGCCAGCAGCCAAGCCGGCAATCACAGCCCGGCCCTCGGCCGGTCGGGCGCCCGCCATGAAGGCGAGCGCGGCAAGGCTTGCGGCAAGGCTCAGGCCCATGGCCGCGGGCAGACCCGCCGCAGCCGACAGCCGGCTGGCCAGGAAGTCGCCGATGACGCCGCCGTTCAGCAGCCCTGTCGCCGACAGGGCGGCCGGCGCCATCACCATGGCCAGCACCAGGCCCGTCAGCCGCAGCCAGGGCGATGGCAAACGCTGTTCGCGCCACAGCCGCCAGCCCCAGGCGAGCATCGCCAGGGCCGGAACCGCCGCCGCCCAGCCGAAGGTTTGCAGACCGGCATCGGCGAGCCAGGCCCCGGCGCTGCCCGCCAGATTGGCCGCCGGCAGGGGACTGGAGGTGTTCCACGACGGATCGCCCGGGCTGTAGCTGGCAATGGCCGTGAGCCAGACCAGTCCCGCCGCGGCAAGGCCGGCGGCGGCCGCCTCGATGGCGTGGCGGCGCAAGCTGGCGCGCGTGCTCTCAGGCAGGAAGGGAACCGTGCGTATGCCTTGGCTACGGCCTGTCATGGCATCCTCCTCATAGGGTCCCGGCGAGGCGCGCAAGCGCGTCCTCGGTGGTTTCCATGTCGTGCACCATGGCGAGGCGGATATAGCGCCCGCCCGGCGAATCGCTGCCCTCGCCATGGCTAAGATAGGCGCCGGGCATGGCCTTGACGCCGCTCTCGCGCCACAGGCGCCGCGTCGCCGCCTCGCCGTCGCCGACCTCGAGCCACAGATAGAAGCCGCCGTCGGGACGATAAAATCCCGCGCGCCCGCTCAATCGTTTCGTTGCCAGATCGAACTTGCGGCGATAGAGCTCGCGGCTCTCGTCGACATGCGCTTCGTCGCGCCACAAGGCGGTGGCCGCCGCCAGCACCGGCAAGGGGCTGGCGCCGCCGCTGTAGCTGCGCAGCCGCGCGTAGTCCGCCATCAGCGCCGCATCGCCCGCCACGAAGCCCGAGCGCAGCCCGGGAACGTTGGATCGTTTCGATAACGAATGGAATGCCATGACATTGCGCATGTCGCCGCCCCGGCAGGCCTCGAAGATGCCCGGCGGCGGCGTCTCGCCGTAGATCTCGCCGTAACAGGCATCGATGGCAAGGGTGAAGTCGTGGACCCGCGCGAGGTCCAGCAAGCCTTCGAGATAGGCCAGGTCGGCGACGGTGCCTTGCGGATTGGCGGGGGTGCAGAGATAGGCCAGCGCCGTGCGCGCCAGCACCTCCTCGGGCAAGGCCGCGAAGTCGGGCATGAAGCCGCTGCTCGCCGTCGCCGCGACAAAGACGGGCTCGGCGCCGGCCAGCACCGCGGCACCGGCATAGACCTGGTAGAAGGGATCGGGCATCAGCACCGCCGGCTGCCTGCCGCCGATCTCGGGCGGCACCGTCAGCAGGGCGATGGTGAACAAGGCCTCGCGGGTGCCGTTGCACGGCAACACGTGGCGCTCGGCCTCGAGCATGCCGCCGGGCAGGGCATAGCGCCTGGCAAGCCAATCGGCCACGGCGGCGCGGAATGCCGGCGTGCCCGTGGTCGGCGGATAGCGGCCCCAATCGCCGGCCTCGGCCGCCAGGGTCTCGGTAACCAGCGCCGGATAGGGGTGCTTGGGCTCGCCGATGGACATGATGATGGGCGCCGCGCCCGCGGGCGGCGTGCTGTCTTCCAGAAGCGTTGCCAGGCGGCGAAACGGGTAGTCGCTCAGCGCCGCCATGCGGTCATTTATCATGCCCGCCCTATTTCCACAGAATCCCAAGGGCTTGGCAGCCCTTTCTCGGAACTTACTAGAGATATAAGGCATTTTCCCACCGAAGGGAAACTTTCGCCTCAGCCGCAGTCGGGAATGGGACCCCTGTCATAGGCGCGGAAGAGCTGGAATATGGCGCGCTGATATTCCCTGTCGATGTTGGCGAGCGCATCGAAAGGCGGCGGCGGCTGGCGCTGGATGGCCTCCACCGGGCTGTCCCCCCGGCGGTAGGAACAGGCGCTGTGCTGCTCGAGAAACGTCAGGTAATCAGCCACTTGAGCCAGCTCGTCGCGGTCTTCAACAAGCGGCCCGTGGCCGGGGACCAGGCGCTGCCAGGGGCTCTCGACGAGGCTTGCCAGATGGCCGCGCCAAGTGGCGATATGGGCGTGGGGCACGGTCGCCGCGCGGCCGTTGAAGACCAGGTCGCCGGCGAAAACCGTGCCGCTGGCGTCGTCGACGACCAGCAGGTCGCCCGGCGTATGGCCGCCCGCCAGCACCTGCACCGCGACGCTGCGGCGTCCGAGATCGATTGATTGCGATTCCGTAACAGTCTCGCTCGGCACACCCACCGTAGTGCCCCGGGTCCAGTCCTCGCCGATGAGGTCCGTCATGAAGCCGAGCAGCGCCGGTGCGTCGCGGGCCAGCGCGGGCGCCGCCGCCTCGTGCATGATCACGCGCAGGCCACGCTCGGTAAAGGCCGGTATGGCCAGCGCATGATCCTGGTGATGGTGGGTGATCACCACCGCGGCGACCGGCAGAGGGGTGATATCGGCGATCGCCGCCAGCACCTGCCGGCCATAGGCGTATGTCGGCCCGGCCTCGACCACCAGCACCGCCTCCTCGCCGACGATAAAGCCGGTATTGGCGATATGGCCGCCGTTCTCCGGCGTCAACGCCTCCTGGGCGCCCCACAAGACATAGATCCCCGGCGCGACCGCTTCGGGCGTCAGGCCATAATCGGCGGCGCTCGCCCAACGGCAAAAGCACAGCAGGATAACAAGGGCTGAAACTCTGAGCATGGCCGGAAATCTATCCCATTCGGCAGATCGGGCGCTATGGTGCCGCCATGACGAATCCCGTTACCCTGCGCGATGCTGGCGCCGCCGACGCGGCGGCCATCGCTGCCGTGCATGTGCAAAGCTGGCGCGCGGCCTATCGCGGCATCATGGCCGAGGCCTATCTCGACGGACCTGTCGAGCTGGAGCGCGCCCGGGTCTGGTCGGAGCGCATGGCTGCGCCCGCGCCGCCGCTGGTGGTAGTGGCCGAGCACGACGGCGGCATGGTCGGATTCGCCTGCGCCTTTCCGGCGGAAGACGCCGAATGGGGCACCCGCATCGACAATCTGCACGTCCTGCCCGGCTACCAGCGCCAGGGTATCGCGACGCGCCTGATGCGCTCCCTGGCCGCCCGCATCGCCACGGTCGAGCCCACGCTGCCGGTCTTTCTCTGGGTCTACGACGTCAACAGCACCGCCCGCGCCGCCTATCAATCGCTCGGCGGCAGGCCGGCCGAGAAAGGCAGCCGCACCGGCGCCGACGGCAGCGTCGCCGCGGCCTGGCGCATGGCCTGGCCCGACCCCCTGGCGATCGGCGCTTAAAAGACGGGACAGTTTTATAAAACTGTCCCCATTTAAGCCAGGGGCGCCTCTCCCTCCGGAAAGGCATTGAACTGGGTCAGCGGATGGAGATCGACGGAGATCAGGGAATCGTCGTCCTGCTCCATGGGCCGGTCCATGTCGTCGATGAGCACGTACATGCCGCCGAGCACATAGATCACCAGCGCCGTCGAGAGGAAGCCGGTGAGGCCGGGAATGGCGAACAGCACCATCAGCGAATAGAAGGCGGTGACCGAGCGCAGGAAACGCTCATAGGCCGGCGGCGTGGTCGAGGCCGCACGGTGCAGGACGAACTCCACGTCGCGGTGGAACATGGCCACCGCCGGGCCGCTGACCTCCTCTTCGAGCAGCACCTGTTCCAGGGTGTCGGTGCGCTCCTGGAACTTCCAGCGCTGGCTCTGGTCGTAGTCGGTCAGCAGCTCCTCGAGCGATTTCGCCCAGGCCTGCATGTGGCGCGTCGCGCGCGGGTGCAATTTTCGCAAGTAGCGCGCCGAGCCGACGATGCGCGCCACGCCGTCCTCGATGTCGTAGAGGCGGCGGTTGGCGACACCGAGCTTGGTGCCGAGCAGAATGCTGATGCCGAAGCCGGTCACCGCCACCACCACGGTGAGATCGCCGAACACCGGCCACCACGAAGCCGTCTCGAACGACACCATGACGCCCTTGATACCCACCGCCAGCGCGATGAAAGGCAGGATCTTCTTGGTGATGCCGCCGACCAGCCCGGATTGTGCGCGCGTGACATGGATGAACTTGAGCACCCGCAACAGGCGCAGGATTCGCAAGGTGCGCAGCCAGGCCAGATTGGGCGATGTGGGAAAGGCGTAGGCCACCAGCCCCGGCACCACGGCGAGCACGTCGATCAGGCCCATCCAGCTGAAGAGATAGCGCAGCGGGCGCTCGTAACAGACGAGGCGCAGCAGCAGCTCGCTGCCGAACACCGCCAGGATGACCATGTCCGCAACATGGAAGGCGAATTCGTGGGTCTCGGCAAATTCCGGGTAGCGGAACTCGATCACCACCGCGGTGACCGAGAGATAGATCATGGCCAGCAGCCCGAGCGAGACGGCGACGGCGCCCGGCGTGCGCGGATTGTCGAGCACCTCGATGATCTGGCGGCGTGCCTGCCGCAGACCGCCTGCCCCCGCTTCGTCCTCTGCCATACGCCCCCCCGGTCGATCCACTAGCCGTGTCGTATGCCGCGCTTCTCCAGATATTGCTGATGGTAGTCCTCGGCCAGCCAAAAATCGCCCGCTGCCTCGATCGCCGTGGCGACCGGCACGCCGGCGGCGGTCAAAGCCGCCTTGGACGCCGCGGCAATGCGTGCCTGATCCTCGTCATGGCTCAGGATCAGGCTGCGGTATTGCGTGCCGACGTCAGGGCCCTGGCGGTTCACCTGGGTGGCATCATGGCAGGCCCAGAACGCCTCGAGCAGCGTCGCGTAGGAAATCCGCGCCGGGTCGTAATCGACGCGCACCACCTCGGCATGGCCGGTGCTGCCGCTGCAGACCTCCGCATAGCTCGGATTGTGCGTCTGGCCGCCGGCATAGCCCACCGCCGTGGCGCTGACCCCGGCCAGGCCGCGAAAGGCCGCCTCCACGCCCCAGAAACAGCCGGCTCCGAATGTCGCGATCGCCATCACTCGCTCCTTTGCACGCTTTTCGTTGCCGGCCCGCGTCCGCCGCGGCGCACCAGACGCAGCAGCAGCAGCAGCGGCAGCGCGTCCATAACCAGCAACATCACCAGCGCCGCCAGCCAGGTCGGGCTTTCGAGTACCGGCAGCACGACGTCGAAGAAGAGCTGCGGGTCCTCCGGATTGGGATCGAGGCGTTGCTCGACCAGCGCCTGCAGGCCGACCAGGCTGTTGCGGTCGAACGAGGCCCAGGTCTCGGCCAGCGACGCGCCGCCGCTGATCACATAGACAACCCCGGCCAGCAGCAGATTGGCGCTGAGCACGCCGACCAGCAACACCCCGGGAGGCTTCTTGGCCCCTGCCATGGCATTCTCCTCCTCATCTCGCTCATGCAGGCTACCCCGTGCGCCACATCCCCGCCAGAGCCGTTGCGCCGGCCGCCGCCGCCAGTATACTGCCCGGCCCCGCGGAGGGGTGGCCGAGTGGCTGAAGGCGCACGCTTGGAAAGCGTGTATGCGGGGAACCGTATCGAGGGTTCGAATCCCTCTCCCTCCGCCATCAAGTCTTTGATATCGCAGTAATTTCGGTCGAGATTCGAACTCTCGGTACGAATTGGGGCATTCCGCGGGGCTTGGCGCCTGTACGGATATGGACTTGCACTGGAGAGAGCCCGGGGGGTGGCAGATCGGGCCGAGTCGGGCCGATATTCTCTGGGGCCAAGGCGGCCGGTTCGGGTTCCGTGGAGAAGAACGGCTTAGCCGAAGCCCAGAAGCACTTTCCGCTCGTCCCAGCGAGGCGGCAAGTCGGTGCGCTTGATCAATGCTTCGGCGCTCATATCGATAGGCTGGTATCCCGCCAGGATCGGCTCGGCGGCCAGGTGCGTTGTGTCGTCTCCGTCTCCATGCTGACCGAAGGCTGGGACGCCAACACCGTCACCCACATCCTCGGCATCCGCGCCTTCGGCACCCAGCTGCTGTGCGAGCAGGTCGTGGGCCGGGGCCTGCGGCGCTATTCCTACGAGCCGGTCGACGACACGCTGCCGGCGTGCGACTGGATGTTCGATGTGGAATATGCCGACATCATGGGCCCGCGCTGTCGTAAAGGTCGCCGACCAAACGCCGCTCGAGCTATGCGACCGCGTCGAGGCGCGCCAGGGCCGCATCGCCATCGGCATCATGCACCTGGCCAAGGGCCTGGAGCTCAAGGCCGTCGAAACCCCGGAGGCGGACCACACCTATC